>JBCNOX010000212.1:0-8026 GCA_039593645.1 Pseudoduganella sp. | reverse complement strand
CCAGCGTTCCGCTGACGCAGGAGGTGGAAGCGATCGATGAAAAAGGACGCCGCTCGCTGATCCACATTCCCGCCGAACGGCCGCTGACGGTGTACGTGGACAAGCGGGAACTGGTCACCCTCATGACGCTGGGCGGCGCCCCGGAAGCCCTGGTGCTTGGCTACCTGCGAAACCAGCGGCTGGTGCGTTCGGTGGAAGACGTGGAATCGATCCACGTCGACTGGTCGGTAGGCGCTGCAGCGGTGAAAACGCGCGGCGGGGTAGCCGATATCGAAGAACGCACCGCGCGCAAGGTGGTCACCACGGGTTGCGGCCAGGGTTCCGTGTTCGGCGACCTGATGGAAGAAGTAGACGACATCGTGCTGCCGCCCGATGCGCGGCTTAAGCAATCAGGCGTGTACCGGATCGTCGAGACCATCCGCACCCTGCAATCGATCTACAAGCAGGCCGGCTCGGTGCATGGCTGCGCCTTGTTCACGCAGGCTGGCGAACTGCTTTATTTCGTTGAAGACGTCGGCCGTCACAATGCAGTCGACTCCATAGCCGGCAAGATGTGGCTGGACGGCATGGAAGGTAGCGACAAGGTGTTCTACACAACCGGCCGGCTGACCTCCGAAATGGTGATCAAAGGCGCCCAAATGTCGATTCCCTTCCTGCTGTCGCGTTCCGGCACCACGCAAATGGGCCACAGCGTCGCCACCCGTCTCGGCATGACGCTGCTGGCCCGCTGCACCGGCCGCCACTTCCTGCTGCTGACGTCCCCCGAACGCCTGATCCCCGAGCCCGAACTGGCCTCCCTACCGCCGAGCCCGTGTCACACCCTGGGGTCACACCCCAAGTGTGACACGACCTCTGCCGTGCCTGCAGCCGAGCCTGTGTCACAGTTGGGGTGTGACCCCAAGGTGGGACACGAGCTGAGCCGGGAGCAGTGATGGGATTGCTGGATGCTGTGCAGGGGGCGTTCGGGTTGCTGTTCAATGGCGACCCGGTGCTGTGGCGGATCGTGTGGATTTCGATCAGCACCAGCGTGCTTGGTTTGCTGATTGCGACGCCGTTTGCGGTTGTCGGCGGCTATGCGATTGCGATGACGCAGTTCCGGGGCCGGCGCGTGGTGATCTGGCTGGTGCAGGCGGCCTTGTCGCTGCCCACTGTGCTGATTGGGCTTCTGTTGTACATGATGCTGTCGCGCCACGGGCCGATGGGCGGACTGCAGTGGCTGTTCTCGCAGCCCGGCATCGTGGCGGGGCAGGTGCTGATTGCGCTGCCAGTGCTCCTGGCCTTTACGCTGGCGGCGGTGCAGGCGGCCGATCCGCGCCTGGCGGAAACCGCCATTGCCCACGGCGCTTCCCCATGGCGTGTCATGTCGACTCTTCTTTACGAAGTGCGCTTTGGCGTGATGGCTGCGATTATCAGCGGCTTCGGGCGCGTGATCTCGGAAGTCGGCTGTGCCATGATGGTAGGCGGGAACATCGCCGGCGAAACGCGCACCATCACGACCGCTATCGCGCTCGAAACCAGCAAGGGGGAATTCGCGCAAGGCATCGCCTTGGGCCTGGTGCTGGTCGCCATTGCGCTGGCCATGAACGGCGCGATGATGGTTCTGCAGGGAGATGCCCACGCCGCCAGGGGGCGGGGATGAAGCACATGCTTTCCATCGCCCGCCTGACCAAGCGCTATGGGGAACACCTGCTGTTTGATTTGCAGGACTTTACACTCGATGCCGGGCGCGCCTACGTCCTGACCGGCATGAACGGCGCTGGCAAGAGCACCCTGCTGCGCGTGCTGGCCGGCCTGGCTCCTGCCGATGCGGAGGGTGTGCACTTTGCCGGAGAGGCGGTAAAGCTCGCACCTTATCCGGCCGCCCTGCGCCGCGACATCGTCTATGTGCACCAGCACCCCGTCATGTTTTCGACCAGCGTGGCGGGAAATATCGGCTACGGCCTGAAAGCTCGCGGCATGGGCCGCGCCGAGGCGGCCAGCCTGGTTGAGCAGGCCATGCACTGGGCTGGCGTGCAGCATCTGCGCGGCAGCCAGCCTGCCACGCTGTCCGGCGGTGAGAAGCAGCGCGTGGCGCTGGCCCGTGCCAAGGTGCTGCAGCCACGCCTGCTGCTGCTCGATGAACCGACCGCCAGCCTGGATGGCGAGGCACGCGAACAGGTGCTGGCTTTGATTCCGTCGCTGACCCAGTCGGGCAGCACCGTCGTCATGGCCTGCCACGACCGTGACTTGATCAACCTGCCGGACGTGCGGCGCCTGAAGCTGCGCGACGGCCAACTTGAGGAGAAGTGAATGAAGCGCAGGCTCCTGCTCGCCCTTGCAGCAGTATTTGCGATGTCCGGCAGCGCCTATGCCCAGCAGATCATCCGTCTGTCGACCACGACCAGCACGGAAAATACCGGCTTGCTGGCCTACCTGCTGCCGTCCTTCGAGGCCAAAACCAACAGCAAGGTGCATGTGATCTCGGTCGGCACCGGCAAGGCGCTTGAGCTGGCGAGGAACGGCGACGTGGATGTGACTCTGGTGCATGCACGGGCCGCCGAAGACAAGTATGTCGCCGAGGGCTGGGGCATCGACCGGCGCGACGTGATGTACAACGACTTCATCGTCGTTGGCCCGGCCAGCGATCCATCCGGCATCAAGGGTGGTAAGGATGTGCTGGCGGCGTTCCGCAAGCTGGCCGGCGGCCCGGCGAAGTTCGTTTCGCGCGGCGACAATTCCGGCACCGACATCATGGAAAAGGCGTATTGGAAGCAGGTGGGTGTCCAGCCGCCCGGCACGCAATACGTGTCGGCGGGCCTGGGCATGGGCGAGGTGCTGAACATGGCGGCTGAAATGGGCGGCTACACGCTGACCGACCGCGCGACCTACGGAGTCTACCAGGCCAAGACCGGCCTGGCGCTGATGGTGGCAGGCGACCAGCGCATGTTCAACCCGTACGGCATTATCGCCACCAATCCGGCCAGGCATCCGGGCGTGAATTACAAAGGCGCGCGCCAGTTGATCGACTGGATTACGTCGCCGGAAGGACAGGCAAAGATCGCCGAGTTCCGTCCAGGCGGCCAGCAGTTGTTCTTCCCAAGCGCCAAACCTGATTAGCCGCGCTGCAGCCAGGCCAGAAGGGCGTCAGCCACGGCGCCCGGATTCTCGCGCTGCGGGAAGTGGCCGACCCCGGCCAGCAGCGCGCGATGATAGGGCCCGCTGAACAGGTGTTCCTTGTGTTCCGAGGTCTGCGGGCTGTTGGCGCCATCTTCCGTGCCATGCAAGGTGAGCGTGGGCACGCTGATCACGGATTCCCGCCGCAGCCGGTCTTCCTGCATGACGTAGTGAGGATCGGGCTGGGCCAGGCCCCAGCGGTGGCGGTAGGAATGCAAGGACACGTCCACCCAGTCCGGGTTATCCCAGGCATGCATGGCGTCGTGGAATACGCCTTCGCCGAAATGCCATGACGGCGACCAGGTGCGCCATAGCAGCAGGGCGAACTCGCGGCGTTCCTTGCGCAACGCTTCGGCGCCGCGATCGGTCGCCATATACCAGTGGTACCAGTAGTTGCGCGCCTGGTGCAGGCTCAGTTGCTGGTTCGGGTCGTTGGTGCCCCAGCCGACCGACAGGGCCATGCATCGCATCACCCGTTCGGGCGCGAGGAGGGACGCGTTGTAGGCCGCGCGTGCTCCCCAGTCATGGCCCACCACATTGAATCGTTCGATGCCAAGCGCCGTAGCGAAGTCCAACAGGTCTTGCGCAAGGGCGCTGAGCTGGCCGCTGCGCGGTGTCGCCGGGTCGAGGAAGCGCGTTTCGCCGAAGCCGCGCAGGCTGGGCACGATCAGGCGGTAACCGGAGCCCGCCAGGAAGTGCAGTACGCCATCCCAGGTGTGCATATCATCCGGCCAGCCGTGCAGCAGGAAAATCGGCTCTCCCTGCATGTCGCCATGCTGGCGGAAGGCAATGCGCAAGCGGTCGGTGTTCACGTATTCCATGTTCCCTCCTGGCTGGCGAAGCGTGCCCTCAGGATTATAAGCCTGCGCTATACTGGAACCTATGGAAAACTTGCATATCGTCTGCCCCCACTGCGACGCGGTCAACCGTGTGCCCTCGGTACGCCTGGAAGAAGAGGCCACCTGCGGCAAGTGCCAGCGCGCCTTGTTCACCGGACATCCGGTGGACTTGTCGACCGGGCGCTTCCTCAAGCACGTTGAGCGCAACGATATCCCCGTGCTGGTGGACTTCTGGGCGCCGTGGTGTGGCCCGTGCCGCACGATGGCGCCGTTTTACGAGCAGGCGGCCCAGCACCTCGAGCCGTATTTCCGCGTGGTGAAGGTTAATACCGAGGCGGAACAGCAATTGGCGGCGCGTTTCGCCATCCGCAGCATTCCCACGCTGGCAGTCTTCAAGGGCGGCCGCGAACTGGCGCGGCAGGCCGGCGCGATGGACAGCAAGAGCATCATCGCCTGGGTGCAGCAGCACCTGCGTTAAACCCGCGCCAGCCAGTTTCGAATTCCATCCAATGTGCGGAAGTCGGCCACCGAACGGCATTCGATGCCGGGGTGGCGCGCCGACAGCATCTTCGACAAGGCACTTCCCGGTCCCAGCTCCATTGCGGCAGTGATGCCTCGCTCGGCGCAGGCATCCATGCATTCGGTCCACAATATTGTTTCGGCGAGCTGGCGCGAGAGATGGCTGACGGCGGCGTCCTTGTCGCGAACCGGCGCGGCGTCGATGCCACCGAGGACCGGGACCTGCATGGTGCCGAAATCTTCCTGCGCGAGCAACTTTGCGAATGGTTCAACCGCGCCTTGCAGGTAGGGCGTATGCGAGGCGACTGCGACCGGCAGTGGCGCAATGCGGGCGCCGGGGATCGATATATTGGCCGCGTTTGCGGCGGGGCCGCCGGCGATACAGCTATCTTCGCCCGTTTCGATGGCGATGTGGAATCCGACCGGGTCTAACTGAGGACGCAGGGTTGCCGTGCGCCTGCCGCTGATCGCAACCATCGTCTGTGGGCGGCCGGGGGCGACGCAAGCGTCCATCAAGGCGGCACGCTGTGCTGCGAGGGCGGTGCAGCGCTCAGGCGCCAGTGCGCCCGCAACACTGTAGGCCGCCAGTTCGCCCACGCTGTAGCCGGCGACCAGTGCCGGCGGCGGGCAATCGCGGCGCAAGGCTTCCCACATGGCGAGGCTGCTGGCGACGATGGCCGGCTGCGCGGCGCGGTTGCTGAACATGCCGTCCGTGGCGGATGCGTTGGGCAGCCACGGCGCGAGCTGCGCCAGCAGGACCGCGCCGTGCGGGTCGCTGCGCGCCAGGTCGTACATGGCGGCGTGCTGTCCGCCCTGGCCAGGGCAGAGGATCAGCAGGCGGCTCTTCATGGCGGGGGCATGGTGGCGAGGCTATGCACCAGGCAGGTTGCCGCCAGCAGGTCGGCGGCGCCGCCTGGCGACAGTCGCTGGGCGACGAAGCGCTGGTGGCATGCCAGTGCGTGCTCTTGCCACTGCGGATTGGCGGTGCCGCCCAGGTCCAGGAACCGGCGTGCGGCACTGCGTACCGTGTCGGCCCCCGCGGTCCCGCCGCGGTGGTAGATGTTGGTGTCGCTGATATGGGCCATCAGGGCGAAAACCGCATCTACGCGTGCCTGGTGCATGGGGGCGCGGCGCGCCAGCGCAGCCTGCAAGGCGGGCAAGCCGACGTCAAATACGGAGGGCAGGCCCAGGGCGCCTTCTTCGCGCGCGCCGCTGGCGGCATGCTGGGCGGCGGCTCGAAGGCCGTGTGAGTCGCCTGTGGCGCGCGTGTGGGCGGCCAGGTCTTCGCCCCAATGCAGCAGGAGGGCGGTGCGCAGGGCGGCCGGCGTCAAGGTCATGCGCAGGGCGCGCACCCGGCCCATAGCGGCGCACAGCAGGCCGAGGGCAAAGATGGCGCCACGGTGGGTGTTGATGCCTTTGGTCGCTGCCATCATGCGATGTTCCGCGGCGATGCCGAGCTTTTTCAACTCGGCGAAAGGGGCGCCATCGTAGCCTGCGCGGCAGATCCTGGCGTAGTAATGTCGCAGCGAGAACAGGCTGCGCATGAAGGTGACGGCGTCCATGTCGGTGTGGCTGCCGTTGTCGATGAAGGAAACCAGGCCGGGCTTGGGGTAGAGGGCCAATTCGTGGTAAAGGCTGCGTACCGCGCGGCGCGCGACCTCGCGTGAGAGCGCGAGCGCCGGGTGGCGGCGCGGCCTGGAGCTGGCAGTGAGCCGGGCGCCGGCTGCCTGGGCGCGTGCTTGTGGTGTTGGATGGATGGTGCTGACGGTCATGCCGGCTCCAGTTCTGCACGCAGTTCGGCGCGCGTGCCAAGCTTTACGCTCGATAGGGATTTGACCAGTACGCGCTCGCTAGGGGCGCGGGGAGTGAACCATTCTTTCCATGCCACGGCCTGCCCGCTGGGGAAGACGATCTCGCCATCCAGCGGCAGCTTGTCGAGGTGGCTGACGAGCAGCAGGCTGCCTTGATCCAGTTCGGCGCTGTCGCGGGGACGGAACAGCAGGTCGATGTCCGACGTGTCGCGCAAATAGGGCTGGCCGGTCAGCGCTTGCAGTGCGAGTGAGCCAAAGATGCGGAGATCGAGGCCGGAGCTGGCCTTGACCAGGTGGGCAAACGGTGTTTGCCAACGCAGGGGAAGGGCGTGTGCGACATCGGCCAGCAGCAACGGCGCGCAGTGACGGGCAATGTGCTTAGCCTTTACCCGGAGCGGCAGGCGGAGTTTCGCGCCAGTGGCGGGATCGGCGGGCGCCGCCAGGCCGAGGCAGACGTCGTGGAGACCCGCATCCGGCGCGGTGTCCCGCCGTCGCACCACCAGCGGCCAGGCGGCCCCGGCCCAGCGGGAAATCGCTGCGTTGGCGGGCGATCCAGGCGGCACAGTCGCCAGCAGTTCCTGCCAGCCGTCGCCGCTCAACCACGCCAGGTCATGCCGCGCGTACATTGCTGCCGCCGACGATGGCTTCAATGACCGGCTGCGCTGCCTTGCGGCCACCACGCAACAGGCCGAGCGCGCTGCGTTGGTCGTCGCGCGGGGCGTTGGCAATGGCATTAGCAAGATGTGCCGCCAGGTCGCCTTCCCAGATGGCCTGCAGTCCGCCCATGCGCAGGTAGTTCTCCGGCCCGGGGGCGAAGACGGGATTGCTGCGTGCGAGTTCGACCAGCTTTTCTTCAGGCACCTTGGTGATGCGCGCCATCGCCGGCAAGCCCATGACGCGGATCGTGGCGTCGGGTAGGGCGTAGCAGGCATCCGCCATCAGGCCGCTGGTTATAAAGCCGCCCGACAGGGCCTGGTCGTACACCAGTCCAATGATGCGATGGCCGAGGTGGCGCGCCAGGTCGATACACTTGCCCAAGTGGGCCATGTAGCTGTTGATGCCTAACATTTCGTCGCGGTGGCGCAGGCGCTGTCCTTGCGTGTCGACCAGCAGCACGATCGGGCGGCCGGGATGGTTGCGCACTGTCGCCAGCACGGCCTTGGCCTGCGCCAGCGCGATTTCCACGCCAATCGGCGCATGGCCGGTGGTGCCGATCACGCTGACGGTTTGCCCGTCCACGCGCGCGGTGCCGTTCAGGAATTGTTCATGTTCGATGATGTCATGCCCGCCGGGGAACAGGGTATCGGCCAGTACTTTCCAGTCCATTCTCACGCTCCCAGACGATGTGGCGCAGCAACGGCGGTGAAGGAATCGACATCCAGCATAGGGATATCCTGCGGCGCGGCGATGCCCAGCGCGGCCCAGATGTCGGCCGGGTCCCGCAGGCCGCCAAAGCGGTCGATGCGCTGCTCCAGCATGGCCTGCTCCGCTTCCAGCCCGGCCAGCGTCAGTTCGACCGTGCCGCTGCGGGCTTCCGCGATGGCGTCCAGTGCCGCCTGGCGGAAAGCGGGAATGCTGTCGTCCACGATACGCTGCACGTCGCCCAGCAGGTACCGATGCTTGCCGCCGGTGGTGCGCCATACCAGCGCGCGGTCGCGTGAATCGAACTCCTCGACGCCATTGGCGGTTTCGATCACTTCAGGG
>JBCNOX010000211.1:0-8053 GCA_039593645.1 Pseudoduganella sp. | reverse complement strand
GCTCGACACCAAGCTGTGGCTGGCGGCCGACGACAGCGTATCGCGCGGCCTGCTGCTGCAAAAGCTGCCGCTGCATGGCGGCAAAGCCGAAACCACCGCACAAGCCGCCGAAGTATCGCTGGAAACGTGGAACCGCGTGGTGATGCTGGGCGATACGCTGAAGGAAGCGGAGATGCTGGAGCACGGCATCGACGAACTGCAGAAACGCCTGTTCTGGGAAGAAACGCTGCGCGTGTTCGAACCGCTGCATCCGCAGTTCCACTGCTCCTGCACCCGTGAAAAAGTGGGCAATATGCTGAAGATGCTGGGCCAGCAGGAAGTCGAAGACGCCCTGTCCGAACAAGGCAAGCTCGGCATCAACTGCGACTTCTGCGGCAAGCACTACGAATACGACGCGGTCGACTGCGCCCAGCTCTTCGTTACCGACGCCCCCGCCGAAGCCTTGATCCACGGCTCTGAAGCCAAGCATTAAACCGGCAACCCGTCGCGGGCCGGGTGCCTGACCCTGCGGGTCAGGCACCGGTTTACCGGTTTTAGAGCGCCCGAGTCAGGTCGACCCAGGCTTGCGGCTGCGGCTTGGCGCGCTCGCGGACGCCGAAGAACGTCACCACCAGTTCGCCGTCCTTGTCGAAGAACTCGACCGAAGTCACGCCTGCGCGCTGCACCACATAGCCGCTCTTCAGCGCGGTTTCGCGAATATGCAGGTTGAACTCCGGGTCCAGCACGTTGTACCAATCGCCGCTGGCTGCGGTCTTGGTAATCTTGCCGCTGTAGATTTGCGTCGCCGCCCCATTCCCCAGGAAGGCCATGATCGGCATCTGCTGCTTCGCCGATTCATCGAGCAGCTTGCGCAGCGCTTGCGGACCAATCTTCTGCACCACGCCTTCAGGCGCCAGACGCATTGCCTGTTCGCGCGTCAGCTTGAATTCACCGACGATGCGGTTGAACTGGTGCACGTCGGTCATTTCCTTCCACGCGAGCTGGAACTCTTTCACGTCTACCGCGCTGTCGGCCAGTTCAGCCGCTTTCGGTGCTGCGGCAACGATCTTCAGTTCACCGGTCTGCTGCGGGTGCTTGAAGTCCGCCACGATCTTGTCGAATACCGCCACGCCGGCCTCGCTTTTCACGTAGACCTTGTGCGCCGCATTGCCCTGTGCGTCGAAGAATTGCAGGCTGCGGCTGATCGTACCATCACGCCCAGGCTGGACCACCGCGAATGCATGCTTCCAGTTGGCGAAGTGGAAGCGCATGTCGATCTCGCCGCCCAGGTAGCCGCCGGCGACCGCGCGGAAGCGTTCCTTGTCGGTGAACGATTCCGGCTTGGCCTTGGTCGCCACGCCGGTTCGTTCCAGCACGCCGTTCTCGTTGCGGGTCAGGGCCAGCACGGTGCCCAGGTCCAGCGCGCGGATCATGATGTCGTTCACCGCGTGGTCGGCGTCGGACAGCCGCGTCACCGTCTTGCCGATGCCCGTTGCCAGCAGCTCCGCTTCCGAAGTGCCAAGCGTGCGCGCAGCGTCGCGGATTTGCAGCTTGGGTTGTGCGGTGCGCAGCGTTGCCCAGCGGTCTGCCAGCGAAGCCGCTGGTGCAGCTGCGTTCACGGTGCCGGCAGCGATGGCGATCAGGCCTGTCAGCACCAGCAATGCATAGATCTTTTTCGCTTTCATATTCTTCTCCTTGTCAGTACATCAGTTTGAAATTGACGGCCACGTGGCGGCCCGGGCGTGCCTGGCGTTCGATCTCAGCCTGCGTAGCTGGCGTGGTGCCGGCGGCCAGCGTGCGAACGGCGGCGTAATCCCAGTACTTTTTGTCGCCCAGGTTGTAGATGCCGGCATTCAGTTCGGCGTGCTTGCCGAGCTTCCAGTAGCCGGCCAGGTCGACCACGGTCGCTGCAGGTACAGCGAAATAAGCAGCCGGCTGAGACTGCGCCGCCGCCACTTCGGGTTCCGCCTGCTTGCTGCGCGTGTGGAAGGCTGTCAGCGAGGCGCCGCCCCGCTTTTGCGGGTCATCCCAGGCCAGGCTCGCAGTCGTTTTATAAGGCTGGATCGAGTTCATGCCGGCCTTTTTCCCGGTGCGATTGTTCTCCAGCGTGCCGCGCGAGGCGCCGGCAGCCAGCGAGGCGCTGAAGCCTTGCAGCGCCGGCGACAGCTTGCCCAGTTCCGCCACCGCCGAAAGCTCGCCGCCCCAGCTGCGGGCGTTGCCGATGTTCTCGGGCCGGAACAGGCCAAAGGTGATGGTCGGGAAGTTGACCGGATCGGCCGGCTGCGCGACGTACTCGATGAAATCCTTGTAGCGGTTGTAGAAGGCGGATGCATTCACTGCCAGCCAGCGCGCTGCCTGGCCGCGCAAGCCCAGCTCGAAGGCATTGCTGCTTTCCTTTCGGAGGTTCGGATTGCCCAGCGTCGCGTAGCCGTTGCCGGCGCCGGTGTAGCTGAAGGAATCATACGTGCCGGTGCGTTCGGCGGCCGTCGGAATCCGGTAGCCGCGCGTGAACTTGCCGTACACGTCGATATCCGGCGTTACCGCCACTGTCAGGCCGAGGCTGGGCGACAGGTAGCTGTCGCTGTCGTCGCTGATCTCCTTCTTCGCACCCGGCACCGCGATCACATAGTTCTGCAGGTTCTTCGGCTCCAGCTTGCGGTATTCGGCGCGCAGGCCCGGTGCCAGGGTGGCGCGCAAGCCAGCCAGCGGGAACACGTATTCGCCGCGTACGAAGGCGGACAGCTTGAGCGTATCCATATCGGCCATGCGATTCTTGTTGGTGACCTGGTGCGCGCCGGTGGCCAGCACAGTGCGGTCCTCGCGCCATGGGCGGCGCGATTCCTGGTCTTCCACCGCGGCGCCGAACGCCATGCTGTCGTTGCCGAACTGGCGCGTGGCACTGGCGGCCAGGCCCTTGCTCTTGTTGAGGAATGCCGTGTCGATGCTGCGCGCGTAACGCTGGGGGCCCACCACATATGCCGCATTGGTATGGTCCTCCACGCGGGCATCCTGTATAAAGGCGCGGCTCTCGACCAGCCACGGGCCGGCTGCCAGTTCATACTCCACGCTGACGCGGTTGCGGCGCGTGCGGGACGATTGCATGGCGCCTTGCGGATAGGATGCTCCGAGCTTGTTGTCGAACTCACGCCCATGCTCGGCGCGGAAGCCGTCGAAGGTGAAGCCCAGCTTCTGGCCCGGTGCCAGGCGCCACGCCAGCTTGGCCAGCAGCGCGTCGGAGTTCCAGTCGTCCGGATTGGGCGCCACGCTGCCTTCACTCTCCGTCTGCTCGCCGGTGCGATGTACTGCCACGGCCAGCGCCTGCAAGCTGCCAAATTGCGCGGCGCCGGTCAGGGCGTTGAGCTTCGCATTGTTGGCGCCGTGATAGCCGGCTTTGTACTCGCCGTACAGCGGCCGTTCGGCGCTGATATAGTCCGATGGTGCCTTGGTGACGAACGACACCTTGCCGCCCAGGCCTGCACTGCCGCCATCGGCTGCCGTGCTGCCGGCGCCGATACGCACTTCGCGGAAGGTCTCGGGATCAAAGTAGTCGCGCCCTACGCCGAAGCTGTTCAGGGTCGAGCTGTCCGGCCGTGGCGCGGCGTCCGGCAATGCAATACCGTCGAGGTCAAGGCCGACGCGATTGCCTTCCACGCCGCGGATATTGAAGCCGGTATTGCCCGCACCATCCCAGATGTTGGCGCCACCGCTGAGGGCTGCCGGCACGGTGACCAGCGTTTCGTAGCGGGCGACTTGCGACATATCGGTCACGCCGCGCTTATCGAGCTCGCGCGAGTCGATGGTCCTGGTCTCTTCAGGCTTGGCGGTGACAAGGATTTCGCCCAGGCGGGTGGCTTCCTGGGCATGGGCTTGGGCGTGCGCGCCCAGGGCGGCAGCCAGCAACAGCGCAAGGCGCTGCGGCCGCAATACGGATGCAGTCATGATGGTCCAGTCGAGAGTCTGTCAAATGCTGGCTCTCGGCTGGCACGGGGAATAGCATTCTAATGCGAATAATTCTCATTCGCAAGAGCTGCCATGCCAGAGGCTGATAATTTGGAGTATCCTGAGCGCCTTCCGTTTTTGCCCAGGATCCCCAATGCTGCCTACCCGTTTTTCGACCGCAGTTCTTGCCGCCAGCCTGCTGGCCTCCCCTCTTGCCTTCAGCCCGGCCTTGGCAGCACCGGCCACCAAACAGCAAGCCAGCCAGGCTAGCCGCCAGCTGGCACAACTGGCCAATGACTTCCACGTCGCCCGCGCCCATTACGATCCGCTGCTGTTTGCCACCGCCAACGGCGACCCTCGCTACAACGACCAGATTGGCATGGCGATTTCGCCGTCCGTGCGCGCCAAGCATTTCGCCACCTACCGCCAGATGCAGAAACGCCTCGCGAAAATCCCGCGTGCGCAACTGGCAAACCAGGACCTGATGACGCTGGACCTGCTGGCTTATGAGCTCGATGCGGCCTTGGCGCTGGCGCCCTTCCCGGAGCACCTGCTGCCGCTGAACCACTTCGACAACATCCCGAGCACCCTGGCCAACTACGCCGGTGGCACCGGTTCGCAGCCGCTGGGCACCGTCAAGCAATACCAGGACTACCTGAGCCGCGTACGCCAACTGGCGCCATGGATCGACCAGGCCATCGCCAACATGCGCGAAGGCATCAAGCAAGGCATCGTGCAGCCTAAGCCGATCACGCAGGCGATGCTGCCGCAAATGACGTCCCTGCGCAGCGCCACCGCGGAAGCCAGCGTGTACTACTCGCCAATCAAGCGCATGCCGGCCGCCTTCAGCGACGCCGACAAGCAGCGCCTGGCGCGCGACTACCGCGCCGCCGTGGAGAAACTCAACCCGGCGCTGGAACGCCTGGTGAAATTCCTGGAATCGGAATACCTGCCGGCCAGCCGCGACAGCACCGGCTGGAGCGCCCTGCCGAACGGCGCCGCATGGTACAAGGCCCGCATCAACGACAGCACCACCCTGCCGCTGACGCCGCAGGAAGTGCATGACCTTGGCCTGAAAGAAGTGGACCGCATCAGCGCCCAGATGCAAACCCTCATGGGCAAACTCGGTTACGACGGCCCGGCTCAGGCCTTCCCGCAATGGGTGCGCGACCAGAAGCAGTTCAAGCCCTTCGCCACCGAGGCCGAAGTGCTGGCCGAATACCGCCGCATTTACGACATCGTGCAGGCCAAGCTCCCCGACTATTTCACGCTGGTGCCGAAATCCAAACTGATGGTCGACCTGGAGCCTGAACTGACCCGCGCCACCGCTTCCGACCATTACACGCCGCCGGCAGCCGACGGCTCCCACCCCGGTGTGTTCTGGGCCGTCGTCAACGACCCGAAAGACTACAGCCGCACCGGCATGGCCAGCCTGCTGCTGCACGAAGGCGTGCCCGGCCACCACTTCCACGCTGCGCTGCTGAAGGAAATGCCGCTGCCCGACTTCCGCATGTTCAGCACCGAAAACCAGAACAACGCGGCCTACACCGAAGGCTGGGCGCTGTACGCGGAAACGCTGGGTAAAGACTTTGGCCTGTACGAAGACCCGGTCTGGTACTACGGCCACCTGAATGCGGAAATGCTGCGCGCCGTGCGCCTGGTGGTCGACACCGGCATGCACTCGCTGGGCTGGAGCCGCGAAAAGGCCATCGCTTACATGGTAGAGAAACAGGGCGTATCCGAAGCGCGCGCCAAAAACCAGATCGAGCGCTACATGGTCTGGCCGGCGCAAGCCCTGAGCTACAAGGTCGGTTCGCTGAAGATCCTGGAATTGCGCGACAAGGCGCAGAAGGTGCTGGGCAAGAAGTTCAGCTATCCAGCTTTCCACGCAGTGGTGCTGGGCGATGGCACCTTACCGCTGCCGCTGCTGGAAAAGCGCGTCAACGAATGGATCGCTGCAACCAGTATGTGATTAGGGCTTGGCTTCGGCGGGGGCCGGCCTGGCCTGGTCCTTGCCGAGGATTTGAACGTAGATTTCGTTCTGCTTGATCATGCTCAGCTCAAAGCGGGCACGCTCTTCGACAGCGCCGGTGCCGTCTTTCAGGTCGTTCACTTCGGAAGCCAGCTTGGCGTTACGCTGGCGCAGGCCTTCATTCTTTTCCTGCGCAGCCGCGACCTCTTTCTCCAGCTCCGCCACGCGCAGCCAGCCCCCCTTCCCCAGCCATAGCGGGTATTGGATCAAGAGCAGCAAGAGGGCAAGGGCAACAGAAATCAGGCGCATTGGGTCACAACTGAACCGGCCGGGAAGACCCGGCCGGTGGGTACTAAATTACTTCAGATTATAGAACGCATCGCGGCCTGGGTAGGAAGCGATATCGCCCAGGTCTTCTTCAATGCGCAGCAGCTGGTTGTACTTGGCCATGCGGTCCGAACGGGACATGGAACCGGTCTTGATCTGCAGCGCGTTGGTGCCAACGGCGATATCGGCGATGGTCGAATCTTCGGTTTCGCCGGAACGGTGCGAGATCACGGCGGTGTAGCCGGCGCGCTTGGCCATTTCGATGGCGGCGAAGGTTTCGGTCAGGGTGCCGATCTGGTTGATCTTGATCAGGATCGAGTTGGCGATGTCCTTCTGGATGCCTTCTTTCAGGATCTTGGTGTTGGTGACGAACAGGTCGTCGCCTACCAGCTGCACTTTCTTGCCCAGGGCCTGGGTCAGGTGCGCCCAGCCGGCCCAGTCGCCTTCGTGCATCGCGTCTTCGATCGAGATGATCGGGTACTTGTCGCACCAGGTCGACAGCAGGTTGGTGAACTCTTCAGCCGACAGCACCATGCCTTCGCCTTCCAGGTGGTACTTGCCGTCCTTGTAGAACTCGGAAGCGGCGCAATCCAGGCCGATGGCGATCTGGGTGCCTGGCTCGTAGCCGGCTTCTTCGATTGCTTGCATGATCAGCTTGATCGCTTCTTCGTGCGAAGCCAGCGAAGGAGCGAAGCCGCCTTCGTCGCCCACGGCGGTGTTCATGCCCTTCTTGTGCAGGATCTTCTTCAGGGTGTGGAACACTTCGGCGCCGTAACGCACGGCTTCCTTGAAGGATGGGGCGCCGACCGGGATGATCATGAATTCCTGGATGTCCAGGTTGTTGTCGGCGTGCGCGCCGCCGTTGATCACGTTCATCATCGGCACTGGCATCTGCATCGCGCCGGAGCCGCCGAAGTAGCGGTACAGCGGCAGGCCGGCTTCTTCAGCGGCGGCTTTGGCGACTGCCATCGACACTGCCAGCATGGCGTTGGCGCCCAGGCGGGACTTGTTCTCGGTGCCGTCCAGTTCGATCAGGGTACGGTCCAGGAAAGCCTGTTCATTGGCGTCCAGGCCCATGATGGCTTCCGAGATTTCGGTATTGATGTTTTCGCAGGCTTTCAGCACGCCCTTGCCGAAGTAGCGCTTGGCATCGCCGTCGCGCAGTTCGATCGCTTCGCGCGAACCGGTGGAAGCGCCGGACGGCACTGCGGCACGGCCCATGACGCCGGATTCCAGCAGGACGTCGCATTCCACGGTCGGATTGCCGCGCGAATCGATTACTTCGCGGCCGATGATGTCAACGATTGCACTCATGTGTTTTCTCCAAAGTTAAAGCAAATATCTGGGGCAAAATTGTTGCAAGGATAACAGACCGGGGGAAAACCGGTAAACCGGTGTCTGACACAAGTGTCAGACACCTGGCAAGCCGAAGCCGCTGGCCGCCGATCAGACAGTGTCTGACACTTGTGTCAGACACTGGTTCACCCGGTTTAAAAAAAAGGCCGCAAATAATGCGGCCTTTTTTGGATAAAGCTTAGTTGAAGTTGGATTCGAGGAAGCCAGCCTTCTTGGTGACGCGATCCAGTTCGATCAGAACGGACAGCAGTTCTTTCATGCGGCCGAGCGGCACGGCATTTGGGCCGTCCGACAGCGCTTGTGCGGGAACCGGGTGGGTTTCCATGAACAGGCCGGCTACGCCCACTGCCACGGCAGCGCGCGACAGCACAGGCACCATGTCGCGCATGCCGCCCGACGAGCCGCCCTGGCCGCCCGGCAGCTGCACCGAGTGGGTTGCGTCGAACACCACCGGTGCGCCGGGTTCGCGCGTGATGGCCA
>JBCNOX010000210.1:0-8066 GCA_039593645.1 Pseudoduganella sp. | reverse complement strand
CCGCCGTCGAGCCGGAACTGGTGCGCAGCGACTCGGTGCCGCCGCAGGTGGCGATCACCGACATCAAGCTGTTCAGCCACTCGCTGAGCGAAGGCCGGTTCCGCGACCAGGCCTGGCTGGAAGGCCCGCTGACGGCGCCCACCGGCCTGGTGCTGTCGTCGCAGGCGACCGCCTTTACCATCGAGTTTGCCGCCCTGCACTTCACCGAACCGTCGCAGAACCGCTATGCCTACCAGCTGGAAGGCTTCGACCCCGACTGGCAGGAAACCGACGCCGAGCGCCGCGTGGCGACCTACACCAACCTCGACCCGGGCCGCTATGTGTTCCGCGTGCGCGCCGCCAACCACCACGGCAGCTGGAGCGAGCAAGCCGCCACGCTGGATGTGACGATCACGCCGCCGTTCTGGCAAACCGTCTGGTTCCGCGTCAGCGCCGCTGCCGTGATCCTGGGCGGGCTGTGGAGCCTGTACCACTGGCGCATCCGACGCCTGACCCGCCTGCAGGCCGTGCTCGAGCAGCAGGTTGCCGCCCGCACCGTCGAACTGGAAGACTCCAACCGCAAGCTCGAAGCGCTGAGCCAGACCGATGGCCTGACCGGCGTCAGCAACCGGCGCGGCTTCGACCTGGCGCTGGAAGCGGAATGGCGGCGCGCCCAGCGCACCGGCCAGCCGCTGGCGCTGTCGATGCTGGATGTCGACTACTTCAAGAAATACAATGACCGTTATGGCCACCTGGCCGGCGATGCCACGCTGCGCACGGTGGCGCGCCTGATCACCGAACACGGCCGGCGCAGTTCGGACCTGGTGGCGCGCTACGGCGGCGAAGAATTTGCGCTGCTGTCGGTGGCCACGCCGGGCGCCGACGCGATTGGCGTGGCGCAGACCATCTGCAGCGAGCTGGCGCGCCTGCAGATGCCGCACGACGCCTCGCCGCTGGGCCACGTGACCATCAGTATTGGCGTGGCGGTGCTGGTGCCAACTGAGCACGGCAGCCCCGAGCAGCTGGTGCGCCTGGCCGACGAGGCGCTGTACCGCGCCAAGCAGCGCGGCCGCAACCAGGCCTTGCTGGCAATGGAAGCATGATGCAAACGGATCCGCACGACGACCCCAAGCCGCAACCGCCAGCCGAACCCGGTCCGGACGACTGCTGCCACAGCGGCTGCACCTGGTGCGTGCTCGACCTGTATTACGAAGACCTGGAGCGCTACCGCACCGCCCTTGCCGCATGGGAAAAGCGCCATGTGAGTGCGCGAACAGAAGGGAAACCTCGGCGCCGCTAGTATTGGTGCCATGGAACAGCAGAGCCAATCCTGGCTGGACAAGCTCGGTCCGGGCCTGATCTCGGGGGCCGCCGACGATGATCCCAGCGGCATCGCCACCTACTCCCAGGCCGGGGCCCAGTTCGGCTTCGGCATGCTGTGGCTTGGGCTGTTCACCTATCCGCTGATGGTCGGCATCCAGGAGACCAGCGCCCGCATCGGCCGCACCAGCGGGCGCGGGCTGGCAGCCAATATGCGGCGCTGTTTTCCCGCCTGGCTGCTGTACGCCACGGTCAGCCTGCTGCTGTTTGCCAACACCATCAATATCGCCGCCGACCTGGCCGCCATGGGCGACGCCTTGCGTCTGGTGGCGGGCGGCAATGCGCAATGGTACGCACTGGCCTTCGGCCTGCTGTCGCTGCTGCTGCAAGTGCTCATCCCCTACCAGCGCTATGCGCGGCTGCTGAAGTGGCTGACGCTGGCGCTGCTGGCCTATGTGGCCACGGTGCTGGTGATCGACGTGCCCTGGCGCGAAGTGGCCACACGCACCTTTTCGCCGCACATCCAGTGGGACAAGGAATACCTGACCACCATGGTGGCGGTGTTCGGCACCACCATCAGTCCCTACCTGTTTTTCTGGCAGGCCGCACAGGAAGTGGAAGAACTGCGGGCCGACCCGCAGGCCGAGCCGCTCAAGCGCGCACCGCGCCAGGTACGCCCGCAACTGCGCCGCATCAAGCTCGATACCGCCATCGGCATGGGTTTCTCGAACCTGGTGGCGTGGGCCATCATGCTGACCACCGCGGTCACGCTGCATGCGCACGGCATCCTGCAGGTCGGCTCGTCGGCCCAGGCCGCGGCGGCTTTGCGGCCGATCGCGGGCGAGCTGGCGTTTGCCCTGTTCGCCCTCGGCATCATCGGCACCGGTTTGCTGGCGATCCCGGTGCTGGCCGGGTCGGCGGCCTATGCCATGGCGGGCGCCTTCAACTGGCGCAGCAGCCTGGAACTTGAGCCGCAGGCCGCGCGCAAGTTCTACGCCATCATCATCGCCGCCACACTGACCGGTGTCGGCATGGGCTTCCTGCCGCTGGACCCGATGCGGGCGCTGTTCTGGAGCGCGGTCATCAACGGCGTGGTGGCGGTGCCCGTGATGGTGGTGACCATGCTGCTGTCGACCCGGCGCGGGGTGATGGGCGAAGTCCTGCTGTCGCGCCGGCTGCGCGTGCTGGGCTGGTCCTGTACAACAGTCATGGCCCTGGCTGTTTTGGCGATGTTCGCCAGCATGGTAAGCTAGCGCGCATGGACAAACGACACTTCCTGCTGGCCCTTGCGGCCGCAATCGCCCTTCCCGCCCTGCCTGCACTGGCCGCCGAGCCTCGCCCGTTTCCGGCCAACGCCAAGCGCGGAAAAATCAGCTTCGGTTATGCGCCCGACATCGCAATCGACGGCAAGCCGCGCCAGCTCTCGCCGGCCGCGCGCATCTTCAGCGATGAAAACCTGACCGTGGTGCCGAACATGCTGGCCGATGCAGTCTTCATCGTCAACTACACGGAAGACATGAACGGCAATATCGACCGGGTCTGGATTCTGACGCCGGAAGAAGCGCGCCTGCCGGCAGCTAACAAGCGCTGAGCAATGTCGCGGCGCTGCCTTGCCTTCGCCCTGCTGCTTGCGGCTATGGCGCCGGCCAGCGCCGACACCATCGTCAAAGCCTATAACAGTTATCGCGGGCCGCCCTACGTCGAAGGCAAAAGCGGCCTGGCGCCTGAACTGGTGCGCTATCTGAACCACAAACTGGAAGGCCGCTACACCGTGCAGCTGGTGAACGTGCAGCGCCGCGAGCTGAACCAGCTGATGGAGGCATCCGGCGGCTTTGACGGCGTGGCGCTGTTCCTGTCGCCAGCCTTCATCGGCGACGTGCCGCGCAAGCGGTTTCACTGGAGCCCGGCCTTCCTCGACGACAGCAATGCGGTTGTGTCGCGCATCGACAATCCGGTGCGCTATGAAGGTCCCGCTTCGCTGGTGGGACTGCGCTTTGCCGGAATCTACGGCAACCGGTATCCCGGCATCGACGAATATGTCGGCAAGAGCCTGACGCGCAGCAACGCGCCCGATGCGATGAGCAACCTGCGCAAGCTGGTGGCGGGACAGGCGGATTTCACCGTGATGCCGATCAGTTCATTCCGCTACCTGCGGCGCCAGATGGACCGGGAAAAACTGCCCGTGGGGCAGCTGCACGTGGGCGATAAGCCTTTCAGCCAGTTCGGCCGCCATTTCGTGCTGGCGCGCGACGGCGGCGAGCTGGCCGGGGAACTGGACAGGATAGCGGCCGCCATGCCCTGCGACCGCGAATGGCGCCGCATTGCGCTGCGCTACCACTTTACCGTCGCCGACGCCGCCTCTTGCCGCTGAGACGCAGCGAATTTACGCCTTGACCAGGCTATCGATGAAAGCTTGCACAGCGCCGGTGTAGTCCTGGTCCGAGCCCAGTTGCAGGTTGATTTCGCGGTGGCTCCTGGCCTGTTCCAGCACTTCGGCGCGGCCGCCGGCGGCGCGCAGGCGCTGCGCAAAGTCGTGGGCCTGGCGGCAGGAACTGTCACGCTGGCTGGAGCACACCAGCAGCATTGGCTGCGCGCCCGCCTGCAGCACGTGGGCCGGCGAGACCTTGCGCCAGAAGGCGGGATCGCTGCCGAACGCTTCGTCGTACAGGCGCAGGTGGCGGTGCTCCATGATCTCCGGCACGTCCAGCGCACCGCTGTCCAGGGCGATGGTGCCAAGCCAGCGGCTGCCGGCCGCCAGCGAAGGCTGGGCGGACAGCAGCGCCACCAGGTGCGCGCCGGCCGAGTGGCCCATCAGGACGAAGCGCTGCGGGTCGCCGCCCCAGCTTGCGGCCTTGGCTTGCGCTGCAGCCAGCGCTTGCGCCACGTCCTGCGCCTGCACCAGCGGGTCGGCATCGGGCAGCATGCGGTAATTGATCGAGATGAGCAGGTAGCCGCGGCCGGTGAAATAAGGCACCTTGTTTTCCACCACGGCCGTTTCGGCCTTGCCGCCGGTACGCCAGCCACCGCCGTGCACCATGAAGATCACCGGCGCATTGGCCGCCGGCTGCGCCGGCAGGTAGACGTCGAATCGCTGGCGGGGATCGCTGCCGTAAGGTATGTCGCGCAAGGCTTTGCCGGGAACGGCGTCCCGCGCATTGCGGGCCGCCTGGCGTTCCAGCAGCCGGTCGCGCAAGGGACCGGCGTTGACTGCGAGGGTGGTGGCGCCCAGCACGATGGCCAGGGCGCCGGCGAGGAATCGGTGCCGCATGCTGCCTCCTTCAAGCGAGACAGCGGGCTGCCTCAGATGTAATAGATTGCTGCTGCGAGGCCGATGATAAGGCCAAACTTGGTGATCTTGTAAACAGTCTTGTTCCAGGCTTTGAAAGCGCGGCGGTATTTGCCGGCATAGAACGATACGCGGAACAGCTTCGACACCAGGCCGACCTGGTCGCCCTGCTCGTTCGGCGAAGCGGCGGCGGTCATCATGGTGCGGCCCAGGAAGCGGTTGACCGCCTGTGCCCAGCGATAGCGCATCGGGCGTTCCACGTCGCAGAACAGGATGATGCGGTCGCTCTCGGAACCGTTGATGGCCCAGTGGATGTAGGTTTCGTCGAAGATCACGCCCTGGCCGTCGCGCCAGCTATGGCGCTCGCCGTCGACGTCGATGAAGCAGCGGTCATCGTTCGGCGTGGCCAGGCCCAGGTGGTAGCGCAGCGAACCGGCGAACGGGTCGCGGTGCGGATTGAGCTTGCCGCCCGGCGGCAGTTCGGCAAACATGGCTGCCTTCACCGAGGGGATGGCGGCCAGCAGTGCATAGGTCTGCGGGCACAGTTCCTGCGCCGATGGGTGGCTGGCGTTGTACCACTTCAGGTAAAAGCGCTTCCAGCCATTCTTGAAGAAAGAGTTGAAGCCGGCGTCGTCGTTCTTCTCCGAAGCCTTGATCTTCTGCAGGCGCAGCAGGTTTTCCGCTTCGGCGCGGATTACCTGCCAGTTCTCTTCCAGCGGCTTGAGTTCCTTGAAGGTGTCAACCGGCAGGTAAGGCGTGGACGGCACGCGCGAAAACCAGTGCATGAAGATATTGATCGGGGCCATGAACGACGAGTGGTCGAACAGTTGACGGCCGATCGGAAGACGTACCTTGCCACGGAAGTGGATATGCAGCACGGACAGGATGTAAAAACCGACAACAGCCCATTTCATTGCGAAACCTCGGAAAGATCCAAACCTGCGATTTTACCGCAGTCTGCAAAGTGAGTATTTGTGAATATCGCAACAATGCAATCATGCTATCGTGGCGCGCATGACTTGTATTATTTGCTACGCTCCATTGCAGACCGGCCTGTCAGGCTGGCACCGTACCTGCCCTGGCTGCGCCTACGAAGGCGCCGCCCATCCAGCCGCACCCGCCACCAGCGATGGCGACGTGCGCGAAGCGTCCCTGAATGCGCTGCGCCAGGAAAACTGCCGCACCATCGTCGCCCTCACCCGCCAGTTCGCCGCGCCGCGCGCCAACACCCTGCTTGACGTGGGCAGCGCCCACGGCTGGTTCCTGGAGGCGGCCGCATGCGCCTTCGACGTGCTGGGCGTCGAGCCGGATGAAGTGCTTGCAAGGCAAGCGACTGCGCGCGGGCTGCCGGTGCGCATCGGCTACTTCCCGCAGGCGCTGGAGGACGGAGAGCAGTTCGACATCATCGTGCTGAACGAAGTGATCGAACATATTCCCGACATCCGCGCGGCCCTGCGCGACTGCCATCAGCACCTGGCGCCCGACGGCACGCTGGTGCTCAACCTGCCGAGCAGCCGCGGGCTGTGTTACCGCTTGTCCAAACTGTGCGCGCGTTTCGGCCTGCATGGGCCGTTCGACCGCCTGTGGCAGCAGGGCATGCCTTCGCCGCATGTGCATTACTTCAATCCGGCCAACCTCACCAGGCTGGTCGAGCGCGAAGGCTTTACGCTGCGCCACAGCACCGAACTGGCGGTGGTGAAGAAGGAAGGCATGTGGCGCTGGATGACAGTGTTCGGCCAGCTCCATCCGTTCAAGGCGCCACTGCGCTACCTGGGCATGCGCTGGGTGCTGCTGCCGCTGATGCGGCTGTTCCCCAGCGATATCATGGTTTGCATCTACCGCAAGCGCTAGGCTTCACACGCTGCGCCATAGTGCCAGCGCCTCCTGCGCCACCAGGTCCGGACGCTCCTCCGGCCAGAACAGTTTGCTGCCTTCGATGCGGCGCACGCCCTTGCTGTTGCCGAACGCCTGCTCCAGGTGGTCGGCCCCGCGCGGCAGGAAGATATCGTCCGCCATGCCCCACAACACGCGCACCGGCGCCGTGCTGGCTTTCAGCGCGGGCCTGATGCCGTGCAGGGCGTTGCGCTCCAGCGCCATGATATAGCCGTGCAGGCGCTGCGGATGGTCGACCAGGGGACGCAGGTAAGTTTCAAACACCTCATCCGCCAAAGCGGCCGGGCGGGCGTAACAGATGCCGCCCAATCCTTCGGGCGAGCGAGCCTTTTCCTTGTCGGCCAGCCACGGCTCCAGCCATTCCCGGGCGAACTTGCCCTGCTTGGCCAGTTCGATCACCGGCAGCATGGCTGGCGGCGGGCAATCGATCTCGGTGTCGCAATTGGCGAGCAGCAGGCTGCGCACGCGCTCGGGATGCAGCACCAGCAACAGCTGCGCCACGGCGCCGCCGCTGTCGCTGGCCACCACGTCGACCTTATCGACGCCCAGTTTATCGAGCAGTTCGGCCAGCATGGCGACCTGGCCTTCCGGATCGAGCCTGGCTTCCCGCGCCGGCTCGCTGTGGCCAAGGCCGAGGAAGTCCGGCGCGATGCAGCGGCGATGCGGTGCAAGGCGCGCAACTGCGCCACGCCACTGGAAGCTGTTCAGCGGCAGCCCGTGCAGAAACAGGGCCGCCAGCGGGCCGCTGCCACGCTCCACGACCGCCACGCGGCCAACGCTGGTCGCCACAAAGCGGCGCGCCGCATGCCATGCCCGTGCATCGCGCGCTGCCTCGGCACGCAGCGTGGCATCGGCCGCCGCCACCCCAGCCACGCCAGCGGCGCCTGGCACGGCGCCGGCAACGCGTGCCACGCCCGTCATGGCCGTGAGGGCAGAGGCGGTAAAACCCAATTTCAGAAAATCCCGGCGAATCATGCTCATCTCCTTGAAGACAGGTTTTCGATGGATTGCATGATCGGGCCGGGACCGGCGCGAAGCAATGACCTCCGAGGTCATGGAAACGCGGCGCCAAACCTTGCTACTATCGCCACATGAACGCAAACCCGACCCCGATCGCCCATGTCGGCGCCCTGCTGCGAGAATGGCGCTCCGCCCGTCGCCTGAGCCAGATGGACCTGGCGCTGGACGCCGGCCTCTCCACGCGCCATTTGAGCTGCATCGAAACCGGCAAGGCCCAGCCCAGCCGCGACATCCTGGCGCGCATTGCCGACACGCTGGAGATGACCCTGCGCGACCGCAACGCGCTGCTGGTGGCCGCCGGCTATGCGCCGCGCTACACCGAATCGGCGCTGGCCAATCCCGAACTGGCGCCGATGCGGCGCGCGATCGAAGCGATGCTGAAGCAGCAGGAGCCCTACCCTGCCTTCCTGATGAACCGCCACTGGGACATCGTGATGGCCAACGACGCCGCCATCCGCATGAACCGCTGGCTGCTGGGCGGCCGCGACAGCCCGCACCGCAATATGCTGCGCCACGCCTTCGACCCGCAGGACTTGCGCAGCGCCCTCGTGAACTGGGAAGAAATCGC
>JBCNOX010000021.1:0-22066 GCA_039593645.1 Pseudoduganella sp. | reverse complement strand
AGCTTCAGGGGGGTATGCGTAGTCATTCCGTGCCTTGTTAGTTGGAAGGTTGTTGAAGGTCGAAACTGTGCAACTACTGCAATGGAGGAGTATTTCGGAATTGATGAGTTACCTCAAGCGATGTTCGCCTGGGGCGTCGCCAGAAGCAGACAACTGGCGAGGAGTGTGCAGCATTCACGTCAGGTCACGGAGAGGCGGGCACAGACTACGTGCTACCATCCGCGGCTTTCGGTTACCAGCCAGAAGCTCATCCGAAGCTGGCATTCTGCGACCTGACACAGACTGGAAAGCACCCCATGAACGAAACTGAATTTTGGAAGTTGATCGAGCTAATCGATGTTGAGGCGCTCGACGAAGGTAACGAAGACGGCGCGATTCGCCCCCTGTACGAGGCTTTGGTTAAGAGATCTGAAGAGGAACTCTTCGCATTTGAAGAACAACTTACACTGCAGCTATATGCCATCGACGGCGAAGTCTATGCGGAGAATGCTGGTGATTCAGGCGACTCCGACGACAGTTTTCTTTATGCCAGGTGCTATGTGGTCGCGAAAGGCCGCGAGTTCTTTGAGGCAGTAAAAGCTGATCCAACTCGGATGCCTCAATCGATTGAACAGTGGTGCGAAACTCTTCTTTACCCGCACCACGAGGCCTGGGCTGAACTCACCGGACGCGACTCGTCCGATTGGCCGTTCATTTCTTCGATCAGCTACGAAACCGGCAGTAATTCGGATCTATGGTGAGTGCCTCGCGAAGAAAGAATGCTTTTCCGAGCTAGTACCAAATAGTCTGCTAGGCCTCTGGAGCCGTCCACACCAGGTTCCACAGATGGCCATCGAGGTCCTCGAAACCCTGGTCGTACATGAACCCATGGTCCTCCGGCGGGTGGGGCGTGCGGCCGCCGGCGGCAACGGCCTTGGCGATCAGGGAGTCGACTTCTTCCCGGCTGTCGCACATCAGGCAGATCACGACTTCGTTGGCTTCTTTCGCCTGAGCGACGGGCTTGTCGATCAAGGTCTGGAAGAAGGGCTCGGTCGTCAGCATGGCCTGGATGGTGTCGCCGACAATGTTCATGAATGCCGCGTTCTCGCCGCTAAATCGTGAATTGAAAGTAAAGCCGAGCGCGGAAAAGAAGGCCTTGGACTTATCCAGGTCCTTCACTGCCAAATTGAGGATGATCTGATTTTTCATAGCGCTTCCTTGGTGAGGTGAATGGGCAACCGGTGCTTCCCCTCTACGACGGATGGCGATGCGCAAAATCGACACGTTCCCCGCTTAACTCTTCCTTTCGTACATGACGTCGGACCTCAGCACGTATTTGGTGCCTGTGCTGATCTCCGCGCCCTGGTGCGACTGGTTGTGCGGGAAGACCAGCAGCATTCCTTCCCGCGGCCGCACGGTCTCCCACCTGAACTGGGTATCGCCGCCTTCGAAGCCGGCATTCAGATAGATGAGGAACGTCAGCATGCTCACCTCGTCCGGCGACTTCTCGAACGAGCCGTCCTTGTGCCATTTGAAATATTCGCCCGGTCCATAGCGATAAAAACGGAAGCGCTCATTCAGGCCGTGCAGGCGCCATTCGCCGATGGTCGCGGGCAGGAGCGGCGCGGCACGTGCGAACAGCAACTCGGCCAGGCATGGATCATCGAAGATCACCCGGTCGTTATTGCGAATGTCCTCGCGCCGCACCGATCCCGTACGCAAATTGACCTCGGACGGCTGGTAGCCCATTTGTTCGCCCATCTCGATATAGTGCAGGCATTCCGTTTCGTCGAGAAATCGATCCACTGTGAAGATGCCGAGGCCAAGTTGTTCTGCTTGCATGATGTCGCCTTTTGTTTTTATGTTAGTGCGCATATTACACTAAGTTATTTTTATTTGTCACTAAGGCGGGTACAATGGCCACTCAACAGGCGAGGACATCATGCGCGGCAGCGAAACTGAGCAGGAATTTCTGCAGAAATACAATATTCACGACTTTGACGTTCCGCTCACCAGCGTCGATCTCGTCATCTTCACGATTCGCGAGCAGGCATTGCATGTGCTGCTGGTGCAGCGTGGAGAGCATCCGCACAAGGGGCGATGGGCGCTGCCGGGCGGCTTCATTGATGTTCATCGCGACAAGGATCTCGATGCGACTGCCCTGCGCAAGCTGCGCGAAAAGACTGGCGTTGAAGCGCCTTACCTCGAACAACTGCAAGGCTTTGGCAGCGCTACGCGCGATCCGCGCGGCTGGTCGGCGACGTTCGCCTACTTCGCCTTGATCGGTTCGGATGGCATGGAGTTGCGCCATGGCTCGGGCAGTGATGCGGCCAGTTGGCATCCGGTGGATGACCTGACGGCGCAGCACGCACTGGCCTTCGACCATTCAACCATCCTCGAGGTTGCCCTGCAGCGCTTGCGTAACAAGGTTGAGTACACCTCGATTCCAGTGCATCTGCTGGCGGCGGAATTTACCTTGTCGGACCTGCAGCGCGTGTACGAGACCATCCTCGGTCGGCCGGTCGAAAAAAGCGCGTTCAGGAAGCGGATCAAGGAAGGCGACTTCCTTGAGGAGATTCCAGGAAAGCAGCGGCATGGCAGCAACCGTCCGGCCCAATTGTATCGTCTTCGTGCAGGCCATCCGACTGTGTACTTCAACCGCGTAATGGGCGCGGGCGGCTAGTCCCAACTGCCTCGGCACAGAATTATCAAGTCGCATGAGCGAAAGTCCACCCGAACGCCGCATGAGCCCTCATCTATCTCTACTCGTCGATAACAAACCTGTTGCGCCATGCCGCTTTGCCATCCCAGAGATGGGCTTGAGTTCCGCGCGGGCAGCGATGAAGAGGCACACCTTTATATTAACGATGAGCAGAAGCGATTTGATCAAGTTTCTCGAGCCCGCATACGGGGCTTGGATAGAGGAATCTAGACAAGATGATGAAATCTGCGGCAGCCCGCAAGATGAACTTGCCCTTGCTGGATATCCTGAGTTGGCGCGCGTAATCGAGACGCCTCCTCTTCTGGAACTTGTTGTGGGAAGCTATCTTCTGCGTGACCTTCTGCGGACGTTAACCTGGGACGGTAGCAGCCAGATTGAATTTTGGTTCGACGATGTATCTCGATGCCAAGCCGACGACAAGGTGGTTCGGATCTCCGGTAGTTGTTACAGCTGAAGTCTTTCCCAAGTTTGGGCGTTGGCGGATATAACGCCAATTGGGCGGCGGGCGCGATAAAAAGACCGATACCATTTTGTCGCAAGATGAAGAATAACCATGAATGATAGACATACCCTTGAGCAGGACTGGCCAGCTGATTCCGACGGCGATGTGTTTCGGCGGATGCATGCGGATGGGTTTGATTTTGAAACTCCGGTAAGCATTGATTTCAACGTCGACTTTGCTGAATGGCCACCGTCCGGCGAGCTGATCACCAAACTGGCTGAAAACTACGAACAGGTCGAATTCCACGAATCCGACGAGTATCGCGGATACGATTCATTCGTGGTCACGGAGAAAGTGAGTTACGAACTCGTGACGTCTGTTCAGCGCTCAGTTTCCGAACTGGCGGCGCCATATGGCGCCGTTTGCGAATCCTGGGGAGTGATGCAATAACCATGTCCACAATCGAACGAGCCATCGAAATTGCCGCCGCGGCGCATGCCGGTCAGCTTGACAAGGCTGGGCAGCCCTACATCCTTCACCCGCTTCGAGTGATGCTTCGCGTCTCGAACGATGCCGAACGCATGGCTGCGGTGCTGCATGACGTGGTTGAAGACACGCCGGTTACTCTGGCGCAGTTGACGGAGTCCGGCTTTCCCGCCGAAGTCCTTGCAGCCATTGAAGCGCTGACCAAGCGTCCCGGTGAAAGCCGGATGCAGGCCGCGGCACGCGCTGCATCGAATCCGATTGCGCGCGTCGTCAAGCTCGCTGACAATGCGGAGAATATGGACCTCGGCCGCATCGCCAATCCGACAGAGAAGGACTTGGCACGCATCGAGGAGTACAAGCAGGTTCGTTCACTCTTGCTGGGATCGGATTCAGATTGACACGCACACTCGACATCGCGCTGGCATTTGGCCTTGGCGCCGCGCTGCTGGCCGCAGTTTTCATCTTCGGTGATCCGGCCTATCTGGGGCCGTGGTATTACGTGCTTGCATGGTGCGGCCTGGTGGGACTGATCCAGCTTACCAAAGCGCCGCCTTTATCTACGCTGGGCGCGGCCGTTGCGCTGACCTCAACCTTCCTCGGCTACTGGGCGTGGCAAGCCTCGCTGGTGCGGCCAGAAGGTTTGCTGGGCCTCGGCCATCTGTTCTCGCTGCCTGGCCTTGCGCTGGCGGCGGTCGCTGCGGCTTTATATGCGCGGCGTCGCACCCTGCCCCCAACGTCTGCTTTCGCCATGACTTTCGTCGGATGTTGTGCTGGCTTTGGCCTCGCGCAGCTGGTTGTTTGCAGGACTGCCGTGTATTGCGGTCCAATTTCCGGGATGTGATTCATTACGCTGAAGGAGTATCCGCCATGCTGACAGCTGTTGGACCATTCAAAGCCGTAGACACGTTCTTGCACCTTGGCCCGAACGGGACATCAATCCCGCTCGAGGTCAACGAATCGTTCTGGCAGGACCTGGCTTCGGGCGGCTTTGACCACCTTGGCCCAGGGAGGCTGGTGTCCGCTTACGACTTCAGCGAAGACTGGGCAAGCTGGGAGCAGCACCCTGCGGGCGAAGAAGTCGTCGTGCTGATTTCGGGCGCACTGGAATTCGTGCTCGAGATGGGCGATGGCGAGCGTAAGGTCACGCTGGAACAGCCAGGCCAATTCCTGCTCGTCCCGCGCGGCACATGGCACACGGCAAACGTCGCCCGCAGCGCCAAGGTGCTGTTCATCACGCCCGGTGAAGGCACCGGGCATCGCCCACGAGGTACGCCCCATGAATGATGTAGTTTCACCGAATCGAGTTGCCGCGAGCCTGGCCGAATACTGGTCACCTCGCGTCGTGGCGGAACTTGACGAGTCGTACGTCAAGGTTGCCAAGGTCCTTGGCTCGCTCACCTGGCACAGCCACGAAAATGAAGACGAGCTTTTTTACATCCTCAAAGGCTCGTTGAAGATCGAAATGGAAGACAGGACGGTCGTCCTCAATGAAGGCGAAACGTTCGTCGTGCCCAAAGGCGTAAGGCACAATCCAATCGCGGAGCAAGAGTGCCACATCATGCTGATCGAACGTAAATCGACCCTGCATACCGGTGCGGAAGTCACCGAAAAAACGCGCAGCCTCGCCGATCAGCTACGGCCGGTATAGGCCACGGGGTTCTAGGTCTTGAGCTTGTCCGCGTACATCTTGCGGAACTTGGCCACCTTGGGCGCCACCACGAAAGCGCAATAGCCCTGCAGCGGATGCTGGGCGAAGTAATTCTGGTGGTAGTCCTCGGCCTTGTAGAACGGCGCGGCCGGCGCAAGCTCGGTAACGATCGGGGCGTCCCAGACGTGGGCCATTTCGGCGATCACCTGCCGCGCGGTGGCTTCCTGTTCGTCGTTCTGATAGAAGATGACCGAGCGATACTGGGTGCCGACGTCATTGCCCTGGCGGTTCAGGGTAGTCGGGTCGTGGATCGTGAAGAAAATCACCAGCAGGTCGCGATAGCTGATCTGGGAAGGGTCAAATTCCAGACGTACCACTTCGGCGTGGCCGGTTTCGCCGGTACACACCTGCTCATACGTGGGATTCGGCTGCGCGCCGCCCATGTAGCCGGATTCGACCTTCGTGACACCTTTCGCCTCCAGATACACCGCCTCGGTGCACCAGAAGCATCCACCGCCCAGGATTGCTACTTCAGCCATATCGCCCTCCTCACGTACCGGAAGTATTACTGTAGCGCAAATCGGCGCGCACTGCTCAAAAAGTGCCGCCTTAGCTAAAATCCCCGTCGCTTTCGCCAAAGGTTAGACTATCGTTCTTTGGCATAATCTCTTTGAAACAAACAGGTCCCGCATGAATACCAGCTCCCCACGCGCCACCTCGCGCGAATTCGATAGTGTGCACTTTCGCCAGGCACTGTCGCAATTTGCCACGGGTGTGACCGTGATTACCACGCGGCTCGCTGATGGCAGTTTCCGTGGCTTGACGGCCAGTTCCTTCAATTCCGTCTCGCTCGACCCGCCATTGGTGCTGTGGAGCCTGGGCACTGGCGCCAACAGCCTGCCCATTTTCAGCGGGAATTCGCACTATGTGATCAATGTGCTGAGCGCCGACCAGGCCCATTTGGCCAAGCTGTTTTCGACCCGCGCGGAAGACCCGTGGGACACTGCCGAATACGAGCTGTCGCGCACCGGCCAGCCGATCCTGAAGGGATGCACGGCGTGGTTTGAATGCCACAACCGTAGCCGCTACCCGGAGGGCGACCACGTGATTTTCGTGGGCGAGGTCGAACACTGCGAGTTTGCCGGAAACGCGCCGCTGGTTTTCCACGGCGGGAAATTCCGTGACCTGTTGAAATGATTGATTTTTTTATAAACAAAGAGAGACAGGAAGCAACATGAGCAAAGCCGCATTCCACTGGGACGATCCCCTGCTGCTGAACGACCAGCTTACCGACGACGAGCGCATGGTGCGCGACGCCGCCGCGGCTTATTGCCAGGACAAGCTGCAACCGCGCATCCTGGAAGCCTTCCGCCACGAGCAGATGGACACCTCCATCTTCCGCGAGATGGGCGAACTGGGCCTGCTGGGTCCGACCATCCCTGAACAGTACGGCGGCCCTGGCCTGAACTACGTGGCTTACGGCCTGATCGCACGCGAAGTGGAACGTGTCGATTCCGGCTACCGTTCGATGATGTCGGTGCAGTCCTCGCTGGTGATGGTGCCGATCTATGAATTCGGTACCGAAGCCCAGAAACAGAAGTACCTGCCAAAGCTGGCCACCGGCGAATGGATCGGCTGCTTCGGCCTGACCGAGCCTAACCACGGTTCCGATCCGGGCTCGATGATCACCCGCGCCAAGAAGGTGCCAGGCGGTTACTCGCTGACCGGCTCCAAGATGTGGATCACCAACTCGCCGGTCGCCGACGTGTTCGTCGTGTGGGCCAAGGACGATGAAGGCGCGATCCGCGGCTTCGTGCTGGAAAAAGGCATGAAAGGCCTGTCCGCACCTGCGATCCACGGCAAGTTCGGCCTGCGCGCTTCGATCACCGGCGAAATCGTAATGGACGAAGTATTCTGCCCAGAAGAAAACGCCTTCCCTGACGTGCGCGGCCTGAAAGGCCCGTTCACCTGCCTGAACTCGGCCCGCTACGGAATCGCCTGGGGCGCGCTGGGTGCGGCGGAAGCCTGCTGGCACACCGCCCGCCAGTACACCCTGGACCGCAAGCAGTTCGGCCGCCCACTGGCAGCGAACCAGCTGGTGCAGAAGAAGCTGGCCGACATGCAGACCGAAATCACCCTCGGCCTGCAAGGCTGCCTGCGCCTGGGCCGCATGAAAGACGAAGGCACTGCCGCTGTCGAAATCACCTCCATCATGAAGCGCAACTCCTGCGGCAAGTCGCTGGACATCGCCCGCGTGGCGCGCGACATGCTGGGCGGTAACGGCATCTCCGACGAATTCGGCATCATCCGCCACATGGTGAACCTGGAAGTGGTCAATACCTACGAAGGCACCCATGACATCCACGCCCTGATCCTGGGCCGCGCGATGACGGGCATCCAGGCCTTCCAGTAAAAAATGGGGACGTACCCCATTTTTTGAGCAAGCCCCGCCACCGAGCGGGGCTTTTTACTTGGCGCTCAAGTTGGCTGCGTCAGGAAATTCAGGTTGGCTGCGGCAGTGGCTTTTGCCTTCGCCCCGCCCTTCTTGCCGTCCGTCGAGAGCGTTTGCCAGCGGTCGACAAAGTCCGACAGCGCGTGCAGCAGCGCCACCTGCTCCTTCTTTTTGGCGATGATTTCGCCAAGCTCTTTGTGCAGGCGGGTCGACTCATCCACGATCTTCTGCGTCGGCGATTCGGTCGACACCGGGCCGAAGCGATGCATGAACGCTTCATGCGCTTCGCGGAAGCGCGCGATCATATTGGCCATATCGAGGTAGGCCGCGGCGGCGGCTGCGCGCGCGCCGTCGGTGCTGCCGGGGTCGGAGGCAGCGTCTTCGAATTCGTTCTGCTTGGCCTTAAGGCGCCGCAGGGAATCGAAATAGTCCAGCATGTATTGTTCAGTGAGTGACGCCATCTTCGCCTCCGTTAGTCGTTAGCCTTCTTTTCGGCTTCTTCGATTTTCTTCCTGCCCTCTTCAACGCTGTCTTTTACAGCCTTGATGAAGGCCTGCAGTTCGCTGCGCCGGATATCCCAGCCAAGTTCTTCGCCCATCTCCGCCAGCCTTGCCTGCGCGGCGGATGTGCCGCTGCGGGTATCCGGGATCGGCGCCATCAGGGCTGCCACCGCCGCCTCGTTGCTGGCATTGGTATTCGCATACTCGGCCTGGCTCAAGGCCAGTCCTTCCGTGTTCGCGGCCAGGTTATCGATCAGGGTGACAGAGACCTTGTCTCCCGCCGCAAGGCGCGCCTGCAAGTCGCGTTGTTTCTCGCGGTCGACGAAGGCGATTGCCTTGCGCTGGGCGAGCAGGGAGTCGGCACGGGCCTTCATGGAATTGCGTTCCACACGCCGGAATTCGGTGAGCGAAGATTCCAGCTGGGCGATCAGGCCGACGCCGTGGTTCGCCTGCTCCATTGCAGGCTTCGGCGTGGAGCATCCGCACAGCACCAGGCTGGAAAACATCAGAACCATACGCATTATTGAACTCCCTTCGCAATGAACAGCAGCGCAATCGAGTTCACCAGGGCGGCGATGTCTTCCTTGCGCACGCCGGCATCGCCATATTCCGCGAGCTGGTTGATAGTCGACGAGATCAGCACGTTCCACTGCGCGATATTACCCTCCGCGTAGGCGATAGCGCGCTCATGGTCCAGTGCATTGCGCTGGATGTCGGTCTTGTTCACTTCCGCGGCCAGGCGTCCGTTGGCGTCCAGGTAGGAAGCAGCGCTCTTCCACACCTTGGTCTTGTCTTCAAAAGCTTTGCCGGACGTCGCTTTCGCCGATTCGACTGGCGCCAGCGCCGTCCTGGCCTGCGTCGCCACCATTTCCGCACTGACAGACTGCAAGGCCTGGTGGCCATAGCTCAGGGAGCGCAGCTGCTCGAGCTGCCAGTTCATCTTGGATTCCAGCAGTTGCAGCTCCATCGCCTGCAACTGGGCGTCTTTAGCAGCGGCATCCGCCTTGGCCTGCTCCAGGTTGCGCAGCAACAGGGCTGCTGCCAGGCGCGGCTTCTTCGCATCCACCAGCGCCACGCGCGACTGGTCGAACCATTCGGCCAAGCTGGCCAACGCCGTGCTGGTGGCATTGTTTTCGCCCTTGCTGTCGACGTTACCGGCCAGCGAAGCCAGGGCCGCATCAAGCGCCTTCACCCGCTGCTCGGATACGAACTGGCGCGAGACCGGGTCCGGCAGCTTCTCGATTTTCGCCAGCGTATCGCCGAGTTCCTTGGCGATGGACTTCAACTTGTCCTGCGCCCGGGTCGGATCGGCGGCGAGCTTTTCCAGTTCGCTGCTGTATTCCTTCGACAGCTTTGCAACCTGCTTGCGCGCGGCGAGGCTGGCCGCCTTGGCGCCGCCGATTGCCGTCCGGGCGTCCGCCACCGCTTTCTGGGTAAGCGCCAGCGCCCCGGCTTTGAATTCAAAGCTGGAACCGGCAGTCAGCGCGCTGCCCGAGCATTCGTCCGCTGCGCTCATCCAGGCTGCGCGCAGGTAGGCCGGAGCGCCGGCATGCGACTGTGTCCAATCGTCGAACGACTGCTGCGACAGAACGCCACAGGCGGGCATTTCCAGGCCGGCGCGCGTGAATTCGATTTCCGCATCATGCAGGTTGCTCTTCGCCCTTTCCTCCTTCTTGAGGGCCGCGGCCCAGGCGACAGCAACCTGCGGCGAGCCGGCCAGCGCCAGCAGCTGCTTCTCGATCGGCTCTTTCAATTGCGAGGCAACGGTGCCTTCAAACACCATCGCGCGGATCAAGGCATCGCGCCTGGCTTTCTGCAGCGCCTCTTCGGTCTTGAGCTGTTCAGCCAGCAGCGCTGCTTCGCCCTTGCGCGCAACGGCAAGCTGGCCAGGGATATCAACCGACTTCCAGGCTTCCTTGGCAGCCTCGCCCTGCTTATGCCGTGTTTCGCTATACACTGCACAACCGGTGAGACTGAAAAATGCCGGCAGCAAAGCGGCAAACCATATTGTTCGAATTTGCAAGCTATTCCCTCCTTTAAAGGACCGACACCATGGCCCAGGATCATGTTCCTACTTTGTACGAATGGCTTGGCGGCAGCGATGCGCTCAACCGCCTGACCACCCGTTTCTACCAGCACGTCAAGGCCGACACCCTGCTCGGCCCCGTCTTTGCCCACATGGGCGACCACCACCCCGCCCACGTCGCAGCCTTCCTCGGCGAAGTGCTGGGCGGCCCCACCGCCTATTCCGAAGCACATGGCGGCCACGCCCACATGGTCCGCCAGCACCTGAACCGCCACCTGTCGCAGGAGCAGCGCCGGCGTTGGGTAGCGCTGCTGCTGGAGACCGCCGACGAACTGGCGATGCCCGACGATCCCGAATTCCGTTCAGCCCTGGTGGGCTACCTGGAATGGGGCTCGCGGCTGGCGGTCATCAACTCCCAGCCCGGCGCGACGGTCGATGCCGACCAGCCGATGCCGAAGTGGGGCTGGGGCGAAGTCAAGGGGCCGTATATCCCTTAGTACTGCGCTTGCCGGGCTTTACCGCCAGCGGGCGCACATAAGTGATCAGGCTCGCCAGCGTCTTGCCCGGTTCTTCCCACGGCATCATGTGGGCCGAATGCTCGAACCATACACTCTGCTTGTATGGCGCCTTGAGCTGCGCCATCCATTTCACGACCGGCTCGGTCGGTGTGGTGTAGTCGTGGCGGCCAAGGAACATCACCACCGGGATCGGGAACTGCCTGATGCCGGAGAAGTCCACTTCCGTCCACTCCTTCAGCACGGTGCCAAGCGTCATCTGGCTGCCTTCGCCGATCGCTTCCCAGTCGGCCTGGTCGTACTCGGGCGACAGCATCGGCGCGCGGAAGTAGTACACCGAATCGCTCTTGTAGGCGCTCAAGCCACCGTAGTACTGCGGCCACTTGCGGGCGATGATGATGCGCTCGCGCGTGATCGGCTCGTTGCCTGGATAGGGCGCGATGCTCTCCATCTCCTTCAGCGCTTCGCTGTTGTTGTGCTTTCTGGCCTGCTCGATGCCGAACTCATAGCTGATGCGTTCGTTCTCGCGCATATTGGCGATCTGGCCGATGCCCACATAGGCATGGAACAGGTCCGGGCGTTTCAGCACGGCGCGGGTGGAGACCACGGTGCCCCAGCTATGGCCGACGATGATCAGCTTGTCCTTCTTGTACTTGGCGCGCAGGTGCTCGGCCACTTCGATCGCATCGTCGACGAAGCGTTCGATGCGCAGCGTGCCCGCCACTGCCTCCTTGTCGTTCGCGCGCAAGGTCTTGCCGACCGCGCGCTGGTCGTAATGCGCGACGGTGAAATACTCCTCGATGGGGCGCTGCCACTGCCAGGTGGTCGGCATGGCCGGCGATGCAGGGCCGCCGTGCACGAACAGGATCATCGGGTTTGCCTTGTCCTGGCCGCGCACATTGATCCACTGGTCGATGCCGCCGATCCGGGTCTTGTAGGTCTCCTGCACGCCTTCCGGTGCAACGATACGGGTCAGGTCTTCCACCGCGGCGCGGGCGCGCATGCAGGGTGCCGATTCGGCGCAGGTCTGCGCCATCACGGAAGTACTGACACACAGGGCAGCGAAGCCGAGCCATACTAATTTCATGCAGGATCCCTTTCGACAGTGATTTGCGAAATGAGCAACGATCATAGTGCAAATTTGGCATCCCTGCGTATCGCGCGGACGAAAAAAAGCCGCCTCGCGGCGGCTTTCCCGGCTTGGACCTCGCTTAGAAGCGGTAGCCCACCGACAGGCTGACTGCCAGCGGGTCCAGCTTGATATCCAGCGTCTGGCCGGTGGAGAAGTGGGCGCGGGTCTTGAGCTTGGTTTTGACCACGTTCAGATCGGCGTAATAGCGCTCGCCAAGCTTGGCGGTTGCGCCAACCAGCAGGCTGCCGGCGTGCTTGGCATCGAGCGAGTAGGTTGCCGGCTCGCCGCCGGTGTTCAGCACGGCGGTCAGCTGGGCCGAGCCGGTCTCTTTCCGGAAGTAGGCATAGGTGTAACCGACGCCGACATAAGGGCGCACAGTGGCGGTCGGCTCGAACATGCGGTACTGCAGGAAGACGGTCGGCGGCAGTGCTTCGGCGGTACCAAGCTTGCCGGTGCCTTCGATGGAGCCGGCGCCGTACAGGGTGTGCTTGTACGGCACGCCCAGCATCAGCTCAGTGCTCACGTTATCGGTGATCATGTAGCCGACGCTGAAGATTGGCTTGGTGTCGGAACCCACTTCAGCCTTGATGCCTGGCTTGGAAGGCGCGGTCACGTCGCCGGAAGTGACGTCTGGCGAAATGCGGTTGACGCCGATCTTGCCCAGCCATTCACCCTTGGATTGCGCCGAGGCGCCCGATGCTGCACCCAGCGCGGCCACCACGGCCAGCAGCTTTACAGCGGTGTTGATGCGTTGTGTCATTGTGTCTCCAGTGTTCTTTGATTACAGCCAGCCCTTGGCTACCATTTTTTCCGATACATAGCGTGCCAGCAGCAGGTGCAGGAACGGGGTCGGGTGCACGGTGTCGGCGTAGGAGTAATGGCTTACATCACCGGCCTTCAGGTTGCTGGCGTTGCAGCCCAGCGAGTTGCCCAGTGGATTCTTGGCAGGCGTCAGGTCGCAGGCGGTGTCGGTGACGTTGGTCAGGCCGTAAGGTCCCGGATTGGTGGCCTGGTCGTGGCTGACGCTGAACGTGTCCACCAGCAGGATCTTGGCATCGCCCGACAGGCCAGCCGACAGGGTGTCGTTGAAGGCCTTGACCATGCTGTCGATCAGGACACGGGTGCTGGCCGACTGCGCCAGGCCGGACGGGGTGTTGGCGATGTCCGGCATATTGTTCACCACCACGTAGTTGGCGCCGTTGGCGACGATCTGGGTCTTGACCAGCGCCACCAGTTCGGAACCAGCCTTGGCGATATTCTGCACCAGGATCGGCGCCTGCGCGGCGGCGTAATCGGCACCAGCCTTGGCGCCGGCAGCAGCGGCATCAGTCTGCGCCCTGGCAACCATCGGTCCATATATGGTAGGCGAGCCGGCGGCGCTATTGCCCTCAAACACGGCAGCCTTCACGGCAGCCTCGACGATGGAAGCGCTGCTGCTGCCCGCGCGCGCGGCTTCGGTGGCGATCGCCAGCGAGATCGATTGCACGGCCGTGGCCGGGTTGGTCGCGCCTGCAGCCAGCTGGGTCGCCAGGCTGGTAGCGAAGGCGGTGTTGCCGGCGGCAGTGCCGGCGGCGGTGGCGCCTGCCGACAGCTGCTCGAGGCTGATCAGCACATCGTTGTTGCCGCCCATGACGTAGACGATTTCATCGCCTTTGAACTTGCCGCCCACGGCCGTCAGGTGGTTCTTGACCTGGGTGACCAGAGGCACGGTCAGTGCACCCAACGCGCTGCCGGTCAGCTTATTGCCTGGGCCGACCGGGTTGGTGACGCGGGCGCCGCCCTGCGCGTAGCCAAAGCAGCCAGCCTTGGTTTGCACCGGCACGTTGAAGCCCTTGGCGGCATCGCCGTCCAGGCCGGTCATGGCCGGACACGGTGCAGGCAGGCCGACTTGCGCTGCCATCAGCTCGGTCCAGTTCTTGCCGGTCAGCGCCGGGTTGGAGGCCGTGTTGTTGCCGTTGATGGTGAAGGTGCCGCCGCCGATGGCTGCCACGGTGCCGACCTTGTAGGTACCAACGTCGGACAGGCTGTCGCCGAAGGAAACCTGGGAAGAATATTTGAGCTTAGGGGATTGATCGCCTGGGCGTGGATCGCTGCCGCCGCAACCGGCAATAACTGCCGCTGCCATGACCGTCATGGCAAGTTTGAATTGACGCATTGTGTCTCCAGTGGGGATGGTTTTCTTATATGCTTTGCGAACGCGCGTGCTATTCGCTGCCGGACTAATATGCCAGCTTGGACTTGCCTGTTACAAGTAGAAATTTGTAAAAACAACAGCCTTGCATACTCAAGGGGCGCGACTGTAGCAGCCACGCATCAGCTTTGCAAGTCACCCTCGCCGAGCCAGGGCGGATCGGCAAATTCCTGCTTCAGGAATTCGACAAAGCGCCGCGTGCGCTGGGGGCGCTGGCGCGAGCTGGCTGGCAGCAGGGCGATGATGTCGGCTTCCGGCAGCGCATGCTCCGGCAATATCCGGCACAGGGCGCCGCTCCGCAACTCGCCCGCCACGTCCCATTCCGAACGCTGCATGATGCCGTGGCCATCCAGTGCCCATTGCTTGACAACGCGGCCATCGTTGCAGGCCAGCGCCGGTTCGATGCGCACGGTCCGGTACTGGCTGGCGCCGGGCGGCAGCAGCTTCCAGCGCGTGGCATCTTCCTCGTTCTCGCGTAAGGCCAGGCAGGCGTGGCCGGACAGCTCGTCCAGGCTGCGCGGGCTGCCCTGCCGCGCCAGATAAGACGGCGCCGCGCACAGGTAGCGCCGGTTGCGCGCCAGCACCTGCTGCCGCAGGCTGGAGTCGCGCAATGCGCCAATGTGGATCACCAGGTCCCAACCCTCGTGCAGGCGCAGGTTCGGCCGGTCCGACAACTCCAGCTCGATGGCCAGCGCCGGGTGCTGCGCACGGAAGCGCGCGGCCAGCGGGGCGATATGCGCGCTGCCGAACCCCATCGGCGCCAGCACGCGCAAACGCCCCGCCAGCTCATCGCGCTGTTCGTGCAGGGCGAGCTGCAGCGCTTCGATGTCGGCCAGGATGGCTTGCGCGCGCTCGGCGAGCAGCTGCCCCTGTTCGGTCAGGATGATGCCGCGCCCCTGCCGGTCCGCCAGCTTGAGGCGCAGCTTGTCTTCGATCGCTTGCAGGCGTTGGGTGACGGAAGATGGCGTCACGTCTAGCAGGCGGGCGGTGGCCGACAGCGAGGGCTGGCTGGCCAGGGCGCAGAAAAAACGCAGGTCGTCAGTGGAAAGCATTAAGGCTGCTCTTAATCATGCAATCAAAGAATCTTAAGCACAGACTGTATTCCATTCATTAGAATTTCGGCAATGAAAATTCCCGTCCTTCTCCTTTCCCTTGGCGCACTTTGCTCCGCTCCCCTGCACGCCGATCCGGTCCGCTTCACGCCTGCGCAGTTGCAGCAGGACCTGCAATTCGTGCGCGACGCGATCGAAAGCACGCATCCCGAACCCGCGCTGCGTTCGGGGCAGCAAGCCTACGCACAAGCCTTCCAAACGGCGCGCGGCAAGCTGGACCATCCGATGTCGCGCGACGAAGCATGGCGCGTGCTGGCGGCCCTCAATCCCGTTTTCAACGATGCCCATCTCGGCGTCGTATTCCCCGACTGGCGGGAAGAAACACGGGCGCACCTGCAAGCGGGCGGCCTGCTGTTCCCGTTCGAAGTCATGATCGATGCGCAGGGGCGCCTGCGCATCACGCATGCGCTGGGCGGCGGCACAACGCCGCTGGCCGGCCGCGAGATCGATGGCATCGACGGCATGCCGGCGGCACGCATCCTGCGCGAGCTGGGGGCGCTGGTGCATGGCGATACGCCCGCCTTCCGCAACAAGCTGCTGGAACGCCGCTTCTGGCTGTACTACTGGAAGAACTATGGCGCAAGGAAGCGCTTCACGCTGCAGGCCGGCACGCAGGCGCTGGACGTCCCTGCCGCATCGGCACTGCCGGCTGCCGTAGCGGGAGACAAGTCCTTTGAGCAGACCTTCCAGTTCCGCATGCTGCCGGGCGGCGCCGGACTGCTGACGGTCAACCAGTTCGCCTGGCCGGACAAGCAGCGCTTCTACGACTTCACCGAGCGCGCCTTCACCGCCTTGCGCGACGCGGGCGCGAAGACGCTATTGATCGACGTGCGCGAAAACGGCGGCGGCGACGACGATATGTGGAAGACCGGCATCCTGCGCTTTATCGCGGACAAGCCCTACCGCAACGGCTCCAGCTATGTGAAGAAAGTGCTGGAAGGCCGCGCCGGCCCCGGCGAGAAGGTCGGCGATATCGTCGCCGGCAACGTCGATAGCTGGGTGCAGCCGGAACCTGCCCATCCGCTGCACTTCGGCGGGAAGGTCTTCGTGCTGGTGGGCGACATGACTTATTCCTCCGCCATCCTGTTCAGCAATACGGTGCAGGACCATGGCTTCGCCAGGCTGGTGGGGGCCGGGGGCTACGCCTATGTGCGCCAGACCGGCGGCACGCAGAAACAACACGTGCTGCCGAACACCGGGCTCGAAGTCGTGGTGCCGCGTTTCGTGCTCGACCGCCCTTCCGGCAAGCGCGAACCGGCGCTGCTGCAGCCGGACATCGTGCTGGCCGAAGATCCCTTGAATCGCGATGCACTGGTCAAGGCGCTGCTGCAACATCCAGCCGCTGCAGCAGCGAATTGAAATAGCTGCGGGCGGCCAGCAGGCAAGGCGCGCCGGCCAGGCGTGAATGGTAGCTCTCCATCAGCAGTTCCCTGGCATCGCGGCCGTTCTTGGCGGCCGCTTCCTCGGCTTTCTTCGCCGTCTCGACGCTGATCAGGGCGAAGCTGCGGCGGGCGCTGCTGAATTCATCCTGGGCCGCCTGCTCTTCCAGGTCGACCACCGTGGGCGCTGCGCCACGCTGGCTGAAATATTCGGCGGCCGCAGTCGCGTTATAAAAAGGCACCGACGGATCCTTGCTGCCGCCGCATAGCAGCAGCGGGCTTTGCGGCGTGTAGTTGCGCAGGTCATTGCGCAGCATCCATTTGCGCAGGTTGTTGGCGGGCGTGCAGTTGCCGTCATCGCAGGGATGCTCGGCCAAATCCTGCAGGTAGGCGTCGCGGAAGCTGGTACGCACCAGGTGCGGATTGCTGAAGTAAGCAGAAGCGCCCGAGCCCTGCGGCTGCGAGTCGAGCGCAAACAGGGCGGATTTGGGCAGCTTGCCTTGCTTGACCAGTTCCTTGCGCGTCATCTTGGTGGGAAACAGGGTCTCGATACCGCCGGCGTACTGCAATTCGTACAGCTCTTCCGGCTTGTTGTAGATGCCCGCGCCGGCACGCTGGGCGGAGGTGGCAATCAGCGGCAGGTAGATGGTGATGCCGGCATTGGGCTGGCCGCTGAACACCGTATCGGAAAAGCGCGCCAAGGCATAGGGGCCGGACAGGCCTGCCGCGGCCGTAACCTTGAATTCGCTGCCTTGCTGCATGGCGCGCTGCGTGGCCAGCGTCACGTGGCCGCCCTGCGAGTAGCCGGCCAGGAACAGCTGCGGCGCGACCTGCACTTTCAGCTGCGCCATCGCGCTGCGGGCGGCGCGCATGGCGTCGATCATGTCGGCCGATTGCTGCTCGGCGTTCAGGTAAGGATGGTATGGCAGCGAAGAGCCCTCATAGCCCGCGTAATTGGGCGCTACGACAATATAGCCCTGGGCGGTGAACAAGGCGGCCACCAGTTTGGCCTCGCCGCGCAGGCGCGCCATATTGTGGTCCTTGGCGGTCGACGTACCGTGGGCGTACAGCAGCACCGGGCGCGGTCCCTGGCAGACGGGGTCTTTACCGGAAGGCAGGATCAAAGCGGTGCTGGCGTCGGTAGGCTCGCCGCTGCCGCCGATGGTGCTGTAGCGCAGGCTGTAGGTGGTGATGGTGCAGCGCGGCTTGCCGGCCACTTCGGCCAGTGCGCTGCCGGCTTTCTCCAGCGCCTCGGTCAGCATGGACGGTTCGATGCGCTTGGAGGTGCTGAACACGCCGGTTTCAATGCGGGACAAGGTGGGTCCCGATAGCAGCATGCCGCGTTGGGGCGCGGCCAGCGCCGAGTGTGATATTGCGCCAGATTCGGCGCCGGCCCCGGCCAGCGCCGGCGGCAAAAAGAATGCCGCGGCTGCGGCGATGCATGCAACGTCTCGTGCGACGCGTACCGTGTTGCGGGACATGGCTGCCTCCTCGCTTGCGCAGGAGGCGGGCGGCCCCGCTGCGGTTTACGACTTCAGGAAACGCTCAATAATGCCGGTCGAACCGAAAGCGGCGCGGCGCAGGCGGTCGTTGACGCCCAGCCAGGCATCGTCGCTCGGCGGAGCTTCCACGAGGATCAGCTCGACCTGCTGCTGGTCCATCGCGCGCAACGCGGCATACACACCATAAGCATACCCTTTTGGCTCGGCCGGGAGCGCTACATTTGGTTGAGACAACACAAACGGCGTGTAGTGGATCAGCGCGGCACACCGCCCACGCAGCTGGAGTTCTGCAAGGGTTTTTTCGATGTCGCCAGTCGGCAACAGCGCCACTGGCGCTTTCGGCGCGTAATGCGATTCCAGCGTGCCGGAAGCGCGCGGCGCGGCCTGGTCGGGCTGGCGCGGCATGATCCCGATCACGCCGGCGATTTCCTGTGCGCTGATGTGGCCAGGACGCAGCAGCACCGGGCCATGAGTGGCCAGGCGCGACATGTCGAGGATGGTTGATTCGATGCCAACCTGGCTTGAGCCGCCATCGAGGATGGCCGCCAGGCGCGGGTCGTCGCCGAACTCGTCATGCACGTGCTGGGCGGTGGTCGGGCTGACATTGCCGAACTTGTTGGCCGACGGCGCCGCCACACCGCCCTTGCCGCCCTTGAAGGCTTGCAGCAATTGCATGGCCACCGGGTGCGACGGGCAGCGGATGCCGACCGTATCCTGGCCGCCGGACACGGCGTCGGGAATGTGGGCGTTGCGCTTCAGTATCAGGGTCAGCGGGCCGGGCCAGAAGGCGCGCACCAGGGCGCGTGCTTCATCGGGCACGTCGGTGGTCCAGTAATCGATGTCGGCGCCCGGGGCGACGTGCACGATCACCGGATGGTCCTGCGGGCGGCCCTTGGCGGCGTAAATCTTTGCGACGGCAGCCGGGTTCTCGGCATCCGCACCGAGGCCGTACACGGTCTCGGTGGGGAATGCGACCAGGTCGCCATTCGCCAGCGCAGCTGCGGCGCCGGCGATATCGCGGGATGCTGCGTCGGTCATGCTTCGATCCCGAGGATGGCGCAGGCGGCGTTGAGGTGCTGCTGCGCTTCGGCCAGCGTCGGTGCGACGAAGGTCAGGTGGCCCATCTTGCGGGCACGGCGCGGTTCTTCCTTGCCGTACAGGTGCAGGTTGGCGCCAGGCAGGGCCAGGATCTTGTCCCACGCCGGTTCGCGTGTTGCGTCGCCTTCGCCTTCGTACCAGACGTCGCCCAGGATGTTCAGCATCACGGCCGGCGAATGCTGGCGCACATCGCCCAGCGGCAGGCCGGCCATGGCGCGCACCTGCTGCGCGAACTGGCTGGTGACGCAGGCGTCGATGGTGTAGTGGCCGCTGTTGTGCGGGCGCGGCGCCATCTCGTTGACCACCAGCGAACCGTCGGCCAGCACGAAGAACTCGATGCACAGCACGCCCACATAGCCCAGCTCCGCCACGATGGCTTGCGCTGCGGCCTGCGCCTTGGCGGCGCAGTCGGCGGTGATGTTCGGGCCCGGCACGGTGGTGGTGAACAGGATGCCGTCGCGGTGCACGTTCTCGGCGATCGGATAGACCACGGAAGCACCGTCGGCGCCGCGTGCGGTCAGCACCGACACTTCATAGGCCAGCGGCAGCATCTTCTCCAGCAGGCAGGTGACCTTGCCCATGCCTTCGAAGGCGGCGCGCACGTCCTCGCGCGACTTCACGCGGACCTGGCCCTTGCCGTCGTAGCCCATGCGCACCGTCTTCAGGATGCCAGGCAGCAGCTCGTCGCTGATGGCGTCGATATCGGCGTCGCTGGCGATCACCTTGTGCGGCGCCGGCATCACACCGGATTTGGCAGCACTGGCGACGAAGAAGGACTTCTCGGCAACGCGGTCCTGCGCCACGGACACGCCGTGCGCATTCGGCGCCACGAACACCGATTGCGCCAGGCGCGACAGGCTGTCGGCCGGCACGTTCTCGAACTCGGTGGTGACAGCCACGCATTGCGCAGCCAATGCATCGAGGCCGGCGGCATCGCTGTAGCCGGCGTTGATCAGGCGGTTGGCAGCCTGCCCCGCAGGGCAGTCCGCTGCCGGCTCCAGCACGGCCACGTTGTAGCCCATGCTCTGCGCGGCGTGCGCGAACATGCGGCCAAGCTGGCCGCCGCCCATCACGCCCAGCCACGCCGGAGGATTTTTCACATCTGTACTCATACTCTTACAACGGCAAAGTCATGGCCTTGGCGGCCGCGGTTTGCGAAGCGCGGAACTCTTCCAGCTTGGCAGCCAGCGCATCGTCGGTGGTAGCGATGATCGCGATTGCGGTCAGGGCCGCGTTGGCGGCGCCCGCTTCGCCGATGGCGAAGGTCGACACCGGCACGCCCTTCGGCATCTGCACGATGGACAGCAGCGAATCCTCGCCGCGCAGGTACTTGGAAGGCACAGGCACACCCAGCACCGGCACGATGGTCTTGGCGGCCACCATGCCCGGCAGGTGGGCCGCGCCGCCGGCGCCGGCGATGATGGCGCGCAGGCCGCGCGCACGGGCGCTCTCGGCGTAGGCGAACATTTCGTCCGGCATGCGGTGGGCGGAGATCACTTGCGCTTCATGCGGCACGCCGAACTGCTTCAGCATGTCGACGGCGTTCTTCATCACGTCCCAGTCGGAGGACGAGCCCATGATGATGCCGACCAGCGGTTTATTGTCTGCCATGGCTTATACCTTCAGCTTTTCGCCGGTCAGGCGTTCGATGGCTTCGAGGTACTTGGCCTGGGTCTTTTCGATCACTTCGGCCGGCAGGGCTGGCGCAGGCGGGGTCTTGTGCCAGTCGGTCAGGGTTTCCAGGTAGTCGCGCACAAACTGCTTGTCATAGGACGGTGGCGAGATGCCTGGACGATAGGAATCTGCAGGCCAGAAGCGCGAGGAGTCGGCGGTCAGCACTTCGTCCATCAGGTGCAGCACCCCATTGTCGTCCAGGCCGAATTCGAATTTGGTGTCGGCGATGATGATGCCCTTGGTGGCGGCGTAGTCGGCGGCAGTGGTGTACAGCTTGATCGCCACGTCGCGGATCTTGGCGGCCAGTTCGGCGCCGATTTTCTTTTCCATCTCTTCGAAAGAGATGTTTTCGTCGTGCTCGCCCAGGTCGGCCTTGGCGGCCGGGGTGAAGATTGGCTGCGGCAGCTTGTCGGCTTGCTGCAGGCCTTCCGGCAGCTTGATGCCGCAGATGCTGCCAGTCGCCTGGTAGTCTTTCCAGCCGGAGCCGATGATGTAGCCACGTACCACCGCTTCCACCAGGATCGGCTTCAGGCGCTTCGCCACGACGGCGCGGCCTTTCACCTGCTCGACCTCGTCCTGCGCCACCACGGACTCTGGCGTCACGCCGGTCAGGTGGTTAGGGACGATGTGGCCCAGTTTTTCGAACCAGAAGTCGGACATCTGGTTCAGGACCATGCCTTTGCCGGGGATCGGTTCGTTCATCACGACGTCGAACGCGGACAGGCGGTCGGTGGTGACGATCAGGATCTTGTCGGTGCCGACGGCGTAGTTGTCGCGCACTTTACCGTGGCCCAGCAGGGGGAGGGATTTGATGGAGGATTTGTACAGGCTGTTCATGGCGGGGGTACTTTGAGTTTTTTAAACCGGTAAACCGGTGTCAGACCCGCAGGGTCTGACACCCGACGCGGCGGTGGAACACCGGTGTCTGACCCTGCGGGCCAGACGGGGCGGCCATCCGACTGCATTGCCGGATATTACTTGACGATCTGGGCCAGCTCACCGGCCTTGTAACGCTCAGCCATCTTCTCCAGCGAGATAGGCTTGATCTGCGACGCACGACCTTCGCAGCCGAACGCCAGGAAGCGTGCCTTCACGATTTCTTCCGCAGCAGCGCGGGCTGGCTTCAGGTAATCGCGTGGGTCGAACTTCGATGGGTTCTCGAACATGAACTTGCGGATCGCGGCGGTCATGGCCAGGCGGATATCGGT
>JBCNOX010000209.1:0-8094 GCA_039593645.1 Pseudoduganella sp. | reverse complement strand
GCGCCTGGGGTTGGTGCTGCATTGTGTTCGATCGCCCTCGCGTTCTGGCCGATCACGCGCCGTGTTGGCGCCTGGATGTTCGGCGGCGTTGCCGTGTATGGCATCTGCACCGTGATCCTCGGCACCACCTCCAGTTTCACCCTGGCCCTGGCCTGCCTGCTGCTGCTCGGCACCGGCGACATGATCAGCGTCTACGTCCGCCACCTGCTGGTGCAGTTCGAGACGCCCGATGCAATCCGCGGCCGCGTCAGCGCAGTGAACGCGGTCTTTATCGGCGCCTCCAACGAACTCGGCGAATTCGAATCCGGCGTCACCGCCGGCTGGCTGGGACTTACCCGCGCCATCATTTTTGGCGGCGTCGCCACGCTGGCAGTGACCGGCATCTGGGCCTGGCGCTTCCCGATCCTGTCGCGCATGGACCGCTTCCCCCATCACGGCAAATAGTAAGATTGGCCGCATGAGCTACCACATCGTCCGCAGCCGCCCGCATTTGAGCGCCGCCATCGCGGTTGGCGCGCTGGCCAGCGTGTTCCTGCCGTCGCAATGGAAACCGCTGGTGCGCGTGCTGACAGCATGGGACATCGCCGTCTGGATGTACCTGGTCACCGTGGGCTGGATGATGATGCGCGCCGACCATCGGGAAGTGAAACGCATCGCCGCGCAGCAGGATGAGCGCGCAGCGACCATCCTGGCCAGCCTGGTGGTCGCCACGGTCGCCAGCATGATCGCCATCAGCAGCGAACTGGCCAGCCTGCGCGAGATGCCCGCCAATGAACGCGGGCTGCATTACGCCTTCGTGGTGCTTACCCTGGTGGGCTCATGGTTCCTGGTGGGCACCCTGTTCTGCTTCCATTACGCCCACCTGTACTACAACGCGGAAGGACGCCAGCGTCCCCTGTCTTTCCCTGGCGGAGAAACCCAGCCGGATTACTGGGATTTCCTGTACTTCTCCTTCACCATCGCTGTTGCCGCCCAGACCTCGGACGTCTCGGTGCAAGCGCCCCCCATGCGCAGGCTGGTGCTTGGCCAGTCGGTGCTGAGCTTCTTCTTCAATCTTCTTATCCTGGGTTTATTTGTGAATATGGCGGCTTCGCTAATGTAGGCGTATGATGAAATCGCGTGGCAACACGTTTTGGTTAACAAACGGGAGCAGCATATGCAAATCAGTGTGAACACCGACAAAACCATCGAACGTACTGCAGGCCTGGACGACCATGTGAAAGAAGTGGTCAGGACTGCACTCCACCGGTTCGGCGAGCACATCGGACGCGTCGACGTCCACCTCAGTGAAAGCAATGCACAGAAGTCCTCCGACGGAGATATCCGCTGCATGATCGAGGCGCGCGTCAATGGCTACCAGCCGATTGCCGTCACCGACCACGACGCAACCCTGCATCAATCCATCAACGGCGCAGCAGACAAGCTGCAACGGGCCATCGACAGCGCATTGGGCCGCCTGAACGATAGCAAGCGCCACACCTCGCAGCCCAACTTTGAAGAGGCTGAGGAATAAGCCTTAGCCGGCGGCAGCCAGGCCTTTCAGGTAGCGGATACCTTGCAGGGCACGGCTGCCGTACCAGGACATCATCTCCCCATCGACCAACTGCACCGGCTTGCCGATCTGGCGTTCCAGCGCATCCACGTGTTCTTCCGTGAAGCGGTAAGGCTCGGACGACAGCAGCACCTGGTCCACATCGCGCAGCAGCGCATCGCTCCACTGGAAGCTTGGATAGCGCACGTCGCCGATTTCGGGAACCGACCAGCCGATCAGCGCCAGCATGCGGGCGATATAGGTATCGCGCGACACCGTCATCCACGGGTCCTTCCAGATGCAGTAAAGCACGCGCTGCGGGCGGCCAGGCTTTACCTGCGCCAGTTCTGCCTCGAACGCCCTGCACCAGGTATTCGCCGTCTCCTGCGCACAGAACACTCCACCCATCAACTGCACCAGCGCCAGGTTATCGCGCGGCTCGATCGGATGCGTGACCACGATGTTCGGCACGAACTCCGCAAGCTTGTCGACGGTAGGCTTTTCGTTTTCGTCGATGTTCACCACCAGGTGGGTCGGCGCCAGCTTGCGGATCTTCTCGATGTTGACATCCTTGGTGCCGCCCACCTTTGGTACACCGCGCACCACGTCGGCAGGATGGATGCAGAAGCCGGTGCGGCCCACCAGTTGCGGCGCCAGGCCCAGGTCGCAAAGCAGCTCGGTAATCGAAGGCACCAGCGAAACGATGCGCGCGTTCGGGGCGGCCGCGTGTTGCTGGCCGAGGATGTCGGTAAAGGTCATGGGCGATATTGAACCACACTTAGGCTATCATTAACACCTGTTGATACCGCAGTAAGAAAGTTCATCTTGAAACCGATTGGCACCTTCGGCGCATCCGCTTACCAGATCCAGGCCTTGCAACTGTTCCGCGGCGCCGACAGCCTGCGCATCGCACCGTTGTTGAAAGACTGCCCCATCGTGCGGGTCGAGCAAGGCGAAGTGGTGGCAGATCCGCAGCGCGCCCGCCTGTACATCGTGCTGCGCGGCGCCCTCTCGGTGGCGGCGGACATGAGCACTGGCCTGTCCGACGGCACCACCATCAGCAAAGTGCTGCCGGGCGAAAGTGTCGGCGAACAGGCAGTGCTCGATGACGAAGCCAACCAGGCTACGATTACCGCGCTGGAGCAAAGTGAATTGCTGGTGATTGAAGCGGAGCTGGCGTGGGAGCTGATTGACGCCGCCAACGGCGTGGCGCGCAACCTGCTGCGCATGCTGTCCTTCCGCATTCGCGCCGCCAACGCGCAGCTGCGGCGCCGGCAGAAGCTTGGCGAGTTCTATCGCCAGCTATCGATGGTGGACGGGCTGACAGGCCTGTACAACCGCGCCTGGCTGAACGACTTCCTGCCACAGTTGATCGCCAGCGCCCAGGCCACGGGCCAGCCGCTGTCGCTCATTATGCTCGACATTGACCACTTCAAGAAATTCAACGACAGCCATGGCCACCTGCAAGGCGACGAAGCCCTGCGTACCGCAGCCAAAGTGCTGACCGGCGCACTGCGCCCAAGCGATTTTGCGGTGCGCTACGGCGGCGAAGAGATGATGGTGGTGCTGCCGGACACGAATGTGCAGGTGGCGGAAGCAGTCGCCACCCGCCTGTGCCAGCGCATGCGCGAGGCCGTGGTCTTCAGCGACATGCGCCAGCCGCTGCCGCACATCACCAGCTCCTTCGGCGTCGCCGCCTTGGCCCCCGCCCAGGACGAAACCGCCCTCATCGCCGCCGCCGATGCCGCCCTGTACCGAGCCAAGGAAGCCGGCCGCAACCGCGTCGAAGTCGCAAAATAAAAGTCGGGGTCAGCTCCGGCAATCGGACATCCGCGCAGCGAATGTCCGATTGCCGGAGCTGACCCCGACTTCTTTCATGCCACCTTGCCGCTCTGGGCTTCGTCGGTCGTCGACGACTGCCTCTGGTTTGACACGAAGGCGTCCAGGCCCTTCTGCACCAGTTCGTAAGTCTTGTCGATATTGGCGGCAATGTCGCCACCCAGCACCTTCAGGCCCTGCAGGATATCGCGCGCTTCCTTGAAGCCTTTTTCGATGCCGCCCTTGATCGTGTCCATGAAGCGGTTCAGGGCATCGTCGCCTTCGAGGTCGGAATGCTGTTGCTGGAAAGCGCTGAAGAAAGCGGTCGAGAGCGATACAATGCGCCCCGCCGTGCCTTCCGGCGAATTGTCCTGGCCGGCGGCATTCTGGATCGCATCCGGCCCGAAATCGGCCTCCAGCTGCTCGTTGATCGAGGTAATTGCCGATTTGTAGACCAGCGCCAGCGGGTCATTCTCTGAATTCAGCGAAACCGAGGCCGATTCTTGCAGGATCGACACATTCAGCTGCATCTTGGCGCGCGTGGACGCCGAAATAGCCGTGTCGTTGCTCGCGGTGGCGGGCGTGGCACGGGTGTTGACGGAAATGGGATTTGACACAACAGTCCTCCTTGCCTCAGCATTCGATAACGAGAACCAACATTTGCACCATGAGTAACCATACCTTCCTGTGGCATGACTACGAAACTTTCGGCGCCGTGCCACGCCGTGATCGCCCCGCCCAGTTTGCCGCTATCCGCACCGATGCAGAGCTGAACGAAATCGGCGAGCCGATCATGCTGTTCTGCCAGCCAGCCAACGATTACCTGCCCGACCCGGTCGCCTGCCTGATCACTGGCATTACCCCTCAGCAAGCTTTGCAGCAGGGTGTGCCGGAGCACCAGTTCGCGGCAACTGTCGAGAAGGCCCTTTCGGAGCCTGGCACCATAGGCGTAGGCTACAACACTATCCGCTTTGACGATGAAGTGACGCGCTTTTTGTTCTGGCGTAACCTGATCGATCCCTATGCGCGCGAGTGGCAAAACCAGTGCGGGCGCTGGGATTTGCTGGATGTGGTGCGGATGACCTATGCGTTGCGCCCCGAGGGTATTGAGTGGCCCCTTAATGATAACGGCAAACCGAGCTTCAAGCTTGAGCATTTGACCAAGGCTAATGGCCTGGTGCACGAGGCGGCGCACGATGCGCTGTCCGACGTGCGCGCGACCATTGCGCTGGCCCGCCTGATCCGCCAGAAGCAGCCGAAGCTGTTCGATTTCTGCCTGGCCTTGCACAAGAAGGATCGTGTGGCGGAGGAGATCGGCCTGCACCTGGCGCGCGAATTGCGCCAGCCTTTCCTGCACGTGTCGGGCATGTTTCCGGCGGAGCGCGGCTGCCTGGCGCTGGTGTGGCCGCTGGCGCCGCATCCGTCCAACAAGAATGAGCTGCTGGTTTGGGATTGCTCGTATGACCCGCAGGAACTGTTTGCGCTGGATGCGGAGACCATCCGCATCCGCATGTTCACGCGCGCCGACGCCATGCCGGAGGGGATGACGCGCTTGCCGATCAAGAGCATCCACCTGAACAAGTCGCCGATGCTGGTGTCGAACCTGAAGACGCTGCGGCCGGAACTGGCCGAGCGCTGGGGGCTGGACCTGGAAACGGCACGGGCGCATGCAGCGCGTGCGGCTGCGGGGCCGGATATGTCGGCAATCTGGGAACAGGTGTTCTGGCGTCCGGTCGGCGAGCCGGCCGATGTGGATGAGGATTTGTATGGGGGCTTTGTCAGCAATGGCGACAAGCGCTTGCTGGAATCGCTGCGGCGCGAGCATCCGGCCAAGCTGGCGTCGGCGTCGCCGCATTTCCAGGATGACCGCCTGGGCGAGCTGTTCTTCCGCTATCGTGCGCGTAACTTCCCGCAGACTTTGTCCGAGGAGGAGCATGAGCATTGGGAGCAGCATCGTGCGGCGCGCCTGTTCGAAGGCGCCGGCGGGGCGCGTACGGTCGATGAGCTGTTCTCGGAGCTCGATCGTCTGGGGGCGGAGGCCGATGAACGGGGGCAGGAGGTATTGGCTGCCTTGTATGACTATGCTGAAATGATTGTGCCGGAGCGCTACTGAAACCGGTAAACCGGTGTCTGACCCACAGGGTCAGACACCAGGCACGCGACGTCCGCAGATAAGTGTCAGACCCTGTGGGTCTGACGGGACGGCCATCCGGCTGGTTTACCGGTTTTAAGCTCGGTGCGCGTTGATCGCGTCGCGCGTCTCTTGCGCCACGCGGCGTGCAGCGGCAGCAAAATCTTCCCCGCCTTGCGGAGCCGCGTACAGGATCGCGCGCGAAGAATTGATCATCATGCCAGTGCCGTTGTAAGTGCGGCCTGCCTTGACGGTCGCTTCGATATCTCCGCCCTGCGCCCCGATGCCCGGCACCAGCAGCGGCATATCGCCAACAATCCCGCGAACTTGCGCCAGTTCTTCAGGGAAGGTTGCGCCAACCACCAGCGCGCACTGGCCGTTGGCATTCCATTTCTCCGCCACCAGCTTGGCGACGTGCTGGTACAGCGGCTTGCCATCGACCTTCAGGAATTGCAGGTCCGAGCCGCCAGCATTCGACGTGCGGCACAGGACGATCACGCCACGGTCGCTCCATTCCATGTATGGCTCGATGGAGTCGGAACCCATGTACGGGTTGACGGTCACCGCATCGGCGCCATAGCGGTCGAAGGCTTCGCGCGCGTACTGCTTGGCGGTGGCGCCGATGTCGCCGCGCTTGGCGTCCAGGATCAGTGGAATGTGCGGATAGTTTTCCTTGGCGTAGGCGCAGATCTTTTCAAGCTGGTCTTCGGCGCCCAGTGCGGCGAAATACGCGATCTGCGGCTTGAACGAGCACGCCAGGTCGGCCGTGGCGTCGATAATCTGGGTGCAGAACTGGTAAATGCCTTGCGGGTTGTTCTGGAATTGCGCAGGCAGGCGCGCCATATCCGGGTCCAGGCCAACGCACAGCAGGGAATCGTTGGCTGCCCAGGCAGCGGATAATTTTTCGATAAATGTCACAGCGGGCCTCTTTATTCTTTGCGTTGCAAACCCTACATTATAACGGGGCGGGTGTGTGCACTGCCGCACATGGCCGCCGGCCGATTGCGTGTATATTTCGATAATACGTTCCAAGGAGCGAATAATGCGAAACTTTCTGGCAATGGGTGTGCTGGCAACGGTTCTGTTGTCCGGCTGCGGTTACAACGAGTTCCAGGCCAAGGACGAAGCGGTCAAGGCCCAGTGGGGCGAGGTGGTCAACCAGTACCAGCGGCGCGCCGACCTGATTCCGAACCTGGTCAATACGGTCAAGGGCTATGCCTCGCACGAGCGCGAAACGCTGGAGGCGGTGACCAGGGCGCGTGCTTCGGCCACCAGCGTGCAGGTGACGCCGGAGGTGCTGAATAATCCGGGCGCGCTGCAGAAGTTCCAGCAGGCGCAGGGCGAGTTGACCAATGCCTTGTCGCGGCTGATGGTGGTGGCGGAAAAATATCCCGAGCTGAAGGCGGACGCCAGTTTCCGCGACCTTCAATCGCAGCTGGAGGGTACGGAGAACCGCATCACGGTGGCGCGCCAGCGCTACATCGCCTCGGTACAGGAGTTCAATGTCCTGGCGCGGCGCTTCCCGACCAACCTGACGGCGAAGATGTTCGGCTATGAAGTGAAGCCCAGCTTCACCGTCGAAAACGAGAAATCCATTTCAACCGCTCCAACGGTGGACTTCAACAAGAAGTAAGGAGTCGCTATGGCGACCACACCACGGCAAACGCGCGGTGGAGGCAAGGCCTCCAGCCGCGAAGAGGATAGATTGAGCGATCCGTTGATGGATCGCGACCTGGCGCGGCGCTCGGGTGGGCTGGCCGAAAATGCGCGGCGCTGGCATCTCCTGCCTGGCTCGCCCTGGCTGAGGGTGGTGATTGGCGTGGCGATTCTTGTGCTGCTTGCCCTGGTCGTAACCGGCGCCCGTGCTGCGGACGGTTTCGTTGCCGTGCCGGCGCATGCGGCGCGCGTTACCGACCAGGCGGGAATGCTGACAGCGCAGCAGCGCTCGGCCCTGGATGGCGTACTCGCCGATTACGAGCGCAAGACGGGCAGCCAGATTGCCATCTTGCTGGTGCCGTCGACGGCGCCGGAGGCGATAGAGCAGTACAGCATCCGGGTGGCGGAAGCGTGGAAGCTGGGCCGCAAGGGCGTCGATGATGGAGTGCTGCTGGTTGTAGCCAAGAATAACCCTGCTTCGCTGCGCCGGCTGCGGATTGAGGCCGGCCGCGGAGTCCAGGGGACGCTGACCGATGCCCAGTCCAAACGCGTTTTGCAGGATGTGATTGCGCCGCACTTTCGGCAGGGGGACTTTTACGGCGGGCTGGCAGCGGGCGTAAGTTCGATCGCTACCTTGCTGGACAAGGAGCACTTCCCTGCCCCGCCCGGCGCTCAGCGCAGCGGAGGCGGGGCGACGGCCGGCGCCCCGGCGAGCGGAACGGACAGCGGTGCTGCGGCAGGAAGCGGCAGTGTCGCCCGCATGGCCGAAGCGGCAGGAGCCGGCGCCATCCCTGGCGGCGCAGAGCCAGGCACGGCGCGCGGCGCGGCCGATAGCGGCGGCGCAAATGGCCGCGGCAGCGCCGGCGATGCGAGGTCCTCTGGCGGATCTGGCGACGGCGGCGGCTGGTCAGCCGGCTGGCTGTTGCCGCTCCTGCTGTTCGGCGTCTTCGTCATCCTG
>JBCNOX010000208.1:0-8123 GCA_039593645.1 Pseudoduganella sp. | reverse complement strand
GCATGATGACCGGCAGGGTCGAGTGGGCGCGCAGCTTGCGGCACAGGGTCAGGCCGTCTTCGCCGGGCAGGTTCAGGTCCAGCACGATCAGGTCGGGCTTGCTGTTATCGAGCAGCTTCCACATGGCGGCGCCGTCGCTGGCGCCATGGGTACGGTAACCGTTGGTTTCCAGATAATCCTGCAGCAGGGTGCGGATATCGCGGTCGTCGTCGACGATGAGGATAGTGGCGGCATTTTCCATGCCTACAATTATCCCTTGATACGACAAGGCAGGGGAATCAGTTTGTATCGCCATGTGTATACCTCTCCGGAGTACACATTGCGTTACAAACTCACGCTGCAGCCATCAATCCTGGATGACAACCCAAACACCGCTGCCGGCCGGCGAGTTCCAGCTGCCGCTGATCTGCTCCGTGCTGTTCACCGTGCCTGCCACCACCCAGTCTGGGTTGCCGTTCGCAATATTGAGTACGAGCCGGCCATCTGCACTGATCGCGCCGATGACGGAAAAATAGACCGCCGCACCGCTGCAGTCGCCGGTGACATTGCCAGCCAGGCCAATGGTGAAGGCGCAGGTTCCCGTGCTGTCGGAACCGGGCAGGTGGATGTCGTAGCGGCCCGACCAGTTGCCGGCGAAGCGCAGCACCGAATCGCTCTTGCGCCCCAGTTTCTGGGTGGAATAGCCTTGCAGCTCCCAGGTTTCGGTCCTTGCGCTCTTCACGCCGGTGGCCTTGTTCGTGACGGTTTCATTGGTCACGCATTTGACTTCGACGCCCAGCGCTGGCTCCCACCAGCAGCTGCGCTCTATGGCATAGTTGACCTTGTCATCTTCTTCCACACCGTTGCGGTTCACTTTGATGGTGTTAAAGGTTCCCGCCGGCACCGTTACCAGCTCCAGTGAGACGGCGTTGTCCTTGTAGCTGAGCGTCGTTTGCACCGCCGCCTCATCCGAGCACTTGGCCGAGCCGACCCCTGAATATTCCCAGTTCATCCCGACCGCGATAGTGAGTGGAGCAACCGTGTACATTGGCGGATTGGTGCTGTTGCCGCAACGCCAGTTGCTCGAACCGAGCCAACGGCCAAGGGCATCAAAATCGGCCGAATAGTTGCGGGACCCCATATCCTGGGGACTACTGGACAACTGGGCGTCATCCAGGTACTTGATGGAGACCGTGCCATTCATTGCCACATTGCTGACCAGCCGGGTGGAATAGTAGGCTTGCTCGTTTGAGCCTTCCTCCCGGTAGAGGTTCTTGAAGACATAATAGTCGCCAGCGCTCGCCTTGGCCGCCGAATATGTCTTGGGGCCAGCCGGCAATTGCGGCGCGCTATTGCCACCACTCGAGCCACCACCACCGCAGCCGGCGAGCATCCCCGCCACCACCAGCATCGCCAGACAACTCTTACGCATCGCTTCCCTTGCAAACAAACATTGAACGAAAAACCAACAATATTGACACAATGCAATCTTAAGCGCAACAACTGGATACAAAGTGCTTGCTCCGGGACACTTGTCCGAAACAGGAAAACGGGAAGATGCTTCCATGTGCAGTGCGAGTGCACATTTTCATAAATTTATTTCTGAAGGGATTAATGATGAAAACCTTGCATAAAGCATTCGTCATCGGCGCAGCGGTTATCGGTTTTGGCGCGGCAGCGTTGCCGGCCGTGGCAGAAGAGGCTCCACAGCATCAATATGCGGCAACCAAATTCGATCCGGTAAAAATGCAGGAGCGCATGGACGCGCATGCCAAGCGTCTTCACGATACGCTGAAAATCACGCCGGCCCAGGAAGGAGCATGGCAGGCCTATTTGTCGGCGCTGAAATCGAATATGCCGCAACACGGGCAATTCGACCGCGCCTCGTTCAAGAATATGCCGGCGCCGGAACGCATGGAAAAGCGGATTGAAATGGCGAAGGCGCGCCTGGCACGCATGGAAAGCAACCTGGCGGCGACCAAGACTTTCTACGCGACGCTGACGCCTGAACAGCAAAAGGTGTTCGACGAAAAAGCCGGCCGGTTCGGCCACCATCGCCATGGACGCATGATGCGCCACCACGGCTAAAAACACAGGGCGCCATACTCGGCGCCCTTTTTCTTAATTCAGCTTTTGCAGGGACCGCAGGAATTTCTCTGCATTCTGGAACCCAATCACTCGCGAATCGGGAATTTCCTGGCCTGCGGCATTAAACATGATAATGCCCGGCGGGCCGAACAAGGTGAATCGCTGCAGCATGGCCTTATCGGCCTCGTTATTTTCGGTTACGTCCACCTGCAGCAAGATCGTATTGGCGAGCTTCTGCTGGACTGCCGGGTCGACAAAGGTCAGCTTCTCCATTTCCTTGCACGACACGCACCAGTCGGCATAGAAGTCCAGCAGCACGGTCTTGCCGCCGGTTTGCGCCAGCACCTGGTCCAGGTCAGCCACCGTCTTGATGCGGGTGAATTGCAGGTGGCGGTCGGCGCGGCCGGCCAGCCGTTCAATCGGATGCAGCGGATCGGGGCTGCCGGTTGCCAGTCCCGCGATCTGGATCAGGCCCAGTACCGCAAAGAAGGCTGCGATCACTTTCGGCAGCCATTTGCCGCGTTCATGGGTCAGCAGGAAGAATGCATAGCCCACGCCCAGGATTGCCCAGCCGATCATCTGCAGCTTGCCCGGCAATACCGGCGACACCAGCCACAAGGCCATCGCCAGCATCAGCACGCCGAAGAAGCGCTTCACAGCCTGCATCCAGACGCCGGCGCGCGGCACCAGGGCGCCGGCCGAAATGCCGACCAGCAGCAGCGGAATGCTCATGCCGACCGCCATCGAGAACAGGGCACTGCCGCCGATCAGGACGTCGCGGGTCTGGCTGATGTACACCAGCGCGCCGGCCAGCGGTGCTGCGACGCAAGGGCCGACGATCAGAGCCGAGATGGCGCCCATGGCGAACACGCCAGCCAGTTTGCCGCCCGACTGGCGGTTCGAAGCACCGGCCAGGCGCGATTGCATCGCTGCCGGAACTTGCAGGTCGTAGACGCCGAACATGGAAAGCGCCATGCCCGCCATCAGCAGGCCAAAGGCGCCCAGCACCCAGGGATTCTGCAGCGCGGCCGACAGGCCTTGCCCGATCAGGCCCGCCGCAACGCCCAGCGCGGTATAGACGATCGCCATGCCGAGCGAATAGCTGACGGACAGCACGAAGCCGCGCGAACGATTGCCGGCCGATCCGTCGCCCACGATGATGGAGGACAGGATGGGAACCATTGGCAGCACGCACGGCGTGAAGGACAGGCCCAGGCCAAGCAGGATGAAGAGCGGCGCGATGACCAGCAGGCTGCCGCCTTTCAGGGCCGATTCGATCTTGCCCATTTCATTGTCGCTCGCCGCAGCGGTGCCTGGTGCGGCGCCAGCCGGCGCCGGGCCTGTGGCGGCGACGGCGGTTGCGGCCGGCGTATCGATGGCGGCCGGCGCGGGTGCGCCCGGCACGCTCTGTTGTGCCGTTGCGGCCGCGCCCTGCGTCGCGCCGATGCCGAACACGCTACCGCCGGCAGGTACACTGCCGCCGCCAACCACCATCAGGCGCGCCGACGATTCCATTGGCGAATAGCACAGCCCTTTTTCCGAGCAGCCCTGGCTGGTGGCCTTGAGCGTGAATGGGCCCGGCGCCTGCACCGGGATCACGATTGTCACCTGGTGGCGGTAGGTCTCGACATTCTTGGCGAACGTCTCGTCGTATTTCACCTTGCCCGGCGGGATCTGCGGTTCGCCCAGGGTCGCGCCGTCGGCCACGAACTTGAAGCGCTCGCGGTACATGTAGTAGCCGTCGGCGATCTCGTAGGTCACGGCGATGGCCTTGCCCTCCACCACCTTGGCGGAAAACTTGAAGGCGACCTGGGGATCGAGGAATTCCTCATCGGCCCGCGCCGCGCCGGCAAACAGGAGAACAAAGAGCGGGAGCGCGGCAAACAGCCACGCCTTGAAGGAAAACGCTTGTCGGTGCATGGTCTTGAGCGGTGAATCGATCGGGCACGCCCATGTTACACCGGGCGGCTTAACGCTGCTTTAAGCTACTACCATCTGGAAATAAAAAAAGCCGGGCAATGCCCGGCTTTTCAATAAACCTGACTGAGATTACTCAGCGGTTGGTGCCTCGTCAGCGGAGCTGACTTCTGGACGGTCCACCAGCTCAACGAAAGCCATTGGAGCGTTGTCGCCATGACGGAAACCCATTTTCAGGATACGCAGGTAGCCGCCGTTGCGGTTGGCGTAGCGTGGGCCCAGTTCAGCGAACAGCTTCAGAACCATCTCGCGGTCGCGCAGACGGGAGAAAGCCAGGCGCTTGTTGGCCAGGGTGTCGGTCTTGCCCAGGGTCAGGATTGGTTCCACGACGCGACGCAGTTCCTTTGCCTTTGGCAGGGTGGTCTTGATCGCTTCGTGACGCAGCAGCGAAACAGTCATGTTGCGCAGCATTGCCAGACGGTGGGACGAGGTACGGTTCAGTTTACGGAGGCCGTGACGGTGACGCATGGTACTTCCTTTCGATAATGTTTAAATCCGAGATCTTCGATCGCCTAAGCCAGGCAAAGGCGCGGTCCGGTTATCAAGTTAAAAACGCCCGCCGCACGATGCAGCAGGCGGGTACTGCTAATCAGTGGGTAACAGGGCAGAACATCGCTGCGCGATGTCCAGCACTGTCACCCAATCTGACAATTACTTCTCCAGGCCAGCCGGCGGCCAGTTCTCGAGTTTCATGCCCAAGGTCAGGCCGCGCGATGCCAGCACTTCCTTGATTTCGTTCAGCGACTTGCGGCCCAGGTTCGGGGTCTTCAGCAGCTCGTTTTCGGTGCGCTGGATCAGGTCGCCGATGTAGTAGATGTTTTCCGCTTTCAGGCAGTTGGCCGAACGCACGGTCAGTTCCAGGTCGTCCACTGGACGCAGCAGGATCGGATCGACCATTGGAGCGCGCGATGGCGCTTCAGCGGTGGTTTCGGTGCCTTCCAGGGCAGCAAACACGTTCAGCTGGTCAACCAGCACGCGAGCCGATTGACGGATCGCTTCTTCCGGGGTGATCACGCCATTGGTTTCAATGTTGATGATCAGCTTGTCCAGGTCGGTACGCTGTTCCACACGCGCCGATTCGACGGCGTAGGAAACACGGCGCACTGGCGAGAACGAAGCGTCCAGGATGATGCGGCCGATGGTCTTGTTGGCGTCTTCCGACAGGCGGCGCACGTTGCCAGGAACGTAGCCGCGGCCTTTTTCGACCTTGATCTGCATGTCCAGCTTGCCGCCAGCGGTCAGGTTGGCGATCACGTGGTCCGGGTTGATCAGTTCCACGTCGTGTGGCAGGTCGATGTCCGACGCCATCACTGGGCCTTCGCCTTCCTTCTTCAGGGTCAGGGTCACGGAATCACGGTTGTGCACCTTGAACACGACGCCCTTCAGGTTCAGCAGCAGGTCCACCACGTCTTCCTGCACGCCGTCCAGCGAGGAGTACTCGTGAACGACACCGGCGATGGTGACTTCGGTCGGCGCAAAGCCGGTCATCGAAGACAGCAGCACGCGGCGCAGCGCGTTGCCCAGAGTGTGGCCGTAGCCGCGCTCGAATGGCTCCATCACGACTTTGGCGTGACCGTGGCCCAGGGCTTCAACATCGATAATACGTGGTTTCAACAAGCTATTTTGCATGTAAATGTCCTTTTCATTACCCTCGGCTCGTTACACCGATAAGGCTGATGGCATTAAATGGAAAAGGCGGGACCGCGTCCCGCCTTGGTACAGCACCCGAGATTAACGGGAATACAGTTCGACGATCAGCGATTCGTTGACGTCAGCAGCGATTTCGTTGCGCTCTGGCAGGGACTTGAAGGTACCTTCCATCTTCTTGGAGTCAACCGACACCCAAGCTGGCATGCCAACTTGTTCAGCCAGCGACAGCGCTTCGATGATACGGGTCTGCTTCTTCGACTTTTCGCGCACGGCGATCACGTCGCCGGTCTTCACGTTGTACGAAGGGATGTTCACCACGTTGCCGTTCACGGTGAAGGCTTTGTGGGAAACCAGCTGACGCGCTTCAGCGCGGGTCGAGCCGAAGCCCATGCGGTAAGCAACGTTGTCCAGGCGGGATTCCAGCAGGGACAGCAGGGTTTCGCCGGTTGGGCCCTTGCGGCGCTCAGCTTCAGCGAAGTAGCGACGGAACTGGCGTTCCAGCACGCCGTACATACGCTTGACCTTCTGCTTTTCGCGCAGCTGGTTGCCGTAGTCGGAGGTGCGGGCGCCGGATTTCACGCCGTGCTGGCCTGGCTTGACGTCCAGTTTGCACTTGGAATCCAGGGAGCGGCGTGCGCTCTTCAGGAACAGGTCGGTGCCTTCACGGCGGGACAGTTTTGCTTTTGGTCCGATATAACGTGCCACGGTATTTTCCTTAATGATTAAATGACGCCCCAGCCGCATCGGGATGCGGTTAGGCGCTAGCCTGGCTCACTTTCAGCACAGGCGGTGGCTCAACATTGCCAGTCCGGCCACGAAAAGCGGCGCGGAAAGGCAAAAATAGCCGGACAGTATAACCGTTTCCGGTTCACTGTTCCAGCGATTTTGATTTCAGAAGACGGTGGCCGGCACACACCATGCCGGCCGCGGTCAGACTGATATTAGATACGACGACGCTTTGGAGGACGGCAGCCGTTGTGCGGCACTGGGGTCACGTCCTGGATCTCGGTGATCTTGATGCCCAGGTTGTTCAGTGCGCGAACAGCGGATTCGCGGCCAGGACCAGGGCCCTTGATGCGAACTTCCAGGTTCTTCACGCCGCATTCCTGTGCCACTTTACCAGCGGCTTCAGCAGCAACCTGCGCTGCGAACGGGGTCGACTTACGCGAACCCTTGAAGCCAGCACCACCGGAGGTCGCCCACGACAGAGCGTTGCCCTGGCGGTCGGTGATGGTGATGATGGTGTTGTTGAAGGAAGCGTGAACGTGTGCGATACCTTCAGCGACGTTCTTCTTGACTTTCTTGCGTACGCGAGCGGCTGCTGCGGAGCTTTGTTGCTTAGCCATAGTAGTTCCCTAGATTATTTCTTCAGCGATTGAGCGGCTTTGCGCGGGCCCTTGCGGGTACGTGCATTGGTGCGGGTGCGCTGACCGCGGACCGGCAGGCCCTTACGGTGACGCAGACCACGGTAGCAGCCCAGGTCCATCAGACGCTTGATGTTCATCGACAGTTCGCGGCGCAGGTCGCCTTCCACGATGAACTTGCCGATTTCTTCACGCAGCTTTTCCAGTTCGCTGTCGTCCAGGTCCTTGACCTTCTTGTTGGTTGCAACGCCGGCTTGTGCGCAGATGAACTGCGAACGAGGACGGCCGATACCGTAGATCTCGGTCAGGCCGATAACGGTGTGCTTATGATTTGGGATGTTAACCCCTGCAATACGTGCCATTCGTTATTCCCTCGAATTAACCTTGACGCTGCTTGTGACGAGCTTCCACGCAGATTACGCGGACCACGCCCTTGCGCTTGATGATCTTGCAGTTGCGGCAGATGCGCTTAACTGAAGCGTTAACTTTCATGATTGCACTCTCTTATGTTCGAAATTGCTTAATTAATTACTTTGTCCGGAACACAATACGGGCCCGGGACAGGTCGTAAGGCGTCAATTCAACCGTGACCTTGTCGCCAGGGAGAATGCGGATATAGTTCATCCGCATTTTACCCGAAATGTGGCCGAGTACCACGTGGCCGTTTTCCAGCTTTACTCGAAAAGTTGCATTAGGCAAGTTCTCCAGGATCTCGCCCTGCATCTGAATTACGTCGTCTTTTGCCATTTATCGTGTCGGAAGCCCGCCCTTGAAGTTAGCTTTGCGCAGCAGCGATTCATATTGCTGCGACATCACATAGTTTTGTACTTGAGCCATGAAGTCCATGGTCACAACCACAATAATCAACAGCGACGTACCGCCAAAATAGAACGACACCTTCCAGTAGCTCTGCATGAATTCCGGCAGCAGGCAGACTACGGTGATGTACACGGCGCCCGCCAGGGTCAATCGCATCAGGATCTTGTCGATGTAACGGGCTGTCTGCTCACCGGGACGAATCCCTGGCACAAAGGCCCCGCTCTTCTTCAAGTTGTCCGCAGTTTC
>JBCNOX010000207.1:0-8131 GCA_039593645.1 Pseudoduganella sp. | reverse complement strand
GCCGCCAGCGGCACGCTGCGGTCGCTGGCGGAGAAGGTGATCTTCTGCTCCTGCTGGTTGAAGTGGGTGGCGGTGGCCGATCGGTTGCGGCGCTTCTCGGTAAATTTCGCCGGAGCGATGCCGTTTTCGTTGATCGTGCCTTCGCTGTTTACTTGCAGCAGGTTGACGCGCGCAATCAGCAGGCTGATGCCGACTTCTTGCGACGCCTTGTAAGTGGAACCGTCCGACTCCCAGCCAATATTGGCCGAACCGCTCCAGTTGGTGCCATCCGCGTCCTTGCGCGCGACGTCCAGTTCAAATTTGGCCGATGGCGGCAATGCGACTTTCCAGCGCTGGGCCTCGGCTGGCGCCGCGGCCTGGGGCTGGGGTTGCGCGGATTCTACGGCAGGCGTGCCCGGCGCGGCGTCCGCTTGCCCGGCCGCTGCTGCCGCTTCCGGCTCCGCCGCATTCGGGTCTGCCGGCGCGGCATCGGCCGGCCCGGTTCCGGCCACCGGCGCCGCTTCTTCGGGCGGTGGCGCTGGCTTGGGTGGCTTCGGTTTCGGCTTTGGTTTCGGTGGCGGCGGTGGCTTGACCGGCTCCGGCGCTACCGGTTCAGGAGGCGGCGCCAGGCGCAACTCCGCGTTGATGACGTTTTTTTCCGCATCGCGTTCGTGCTCCGCCGCGCCAATCCGTCCACTCACCCATTTGATCGTCAGGAAATGCAATGCCACGGTGGCTGCGCAAATAGCAATGATGCGGCGGCGGTGGCGGGGAAAAGTAACGATCGTCATGGTCGCTAGTTTAACGTGCCGGCCCCCGGTTCCGCTGACAGCGTGCTCAATGGCATAATTTGCTGGATATTCTGACAAGGAGTCCCGATGTCCCTTTTGCGCCAGCGCGGCCAGGCCGATTCCGGCAAGGTCGGCATGGTCGAGCTGTTCTTCGATCTTGTATTTGTATTTGCCGTCACCCAGCTGTCCCATACCCTGCTGAAAAAGCTCGATGCGGAAGGCGCACTGCAGGTCGGCCTGCTGTTCATGGCCACCTGGTGGGTCTGGATCTATACGGTCTGGGCCACCAACTGGTTCGATCCGGAAAAGAAATCCGTGCGCGCTGCCCTGTTCGCGCTGCTGGTGGCGGGCCTGCTGATGTCGGTCTCGATCCCGCGCGCCTTTACCGACATGGGCTGGCTGTTCGGCGGCTCCATCCTGGTGCAGCAAGTCGGGCGCACACTGGCGATGCTGGCTGCCAGCCGCGGCGACGACGCCGGCCTGCGCTGCAATTTCGTGCGCATCACGTTGTGGCTTGCCGCCAGCGGCGCGCTGTGGCTGGCCGGCGGCCTGGCGGCGCCCGAATCGCGCCTGGCCTGGTGGCTGGCCGCACTGGCGGTGGACATGATGGGTCCCGTCCTGTTCTACTTCGTGCCGGGCCTGGGCCGCTCCACCCTGTCCGACTGGAATGTGGACGGCAGCCACATGGCCGAACGCTGCGCGCTGTTCGTCATCATCGCGCTCGGCGAATCGCTGCTGGTGACCGGCGCCACCTTTGCGGAGCTGGCCTTCGAACCGGTGACCGTATTGGCCTTCGTGCTGGCTGTCGTGGGCTCGATCCTGATGTGGTGGCTGTACTTCGACCACGGCCTGGAGCAGGGCCACCACCGCATCGTGCATTCCGACACGCCGGGCCGCCACGCGCGCAACAATTACACCTACCTGCACATTCCCATCGTGGCCGGCATCATCGTCGGCGCGGTCGGCGATGAGCTGGTGCTGAGCCATCCGCACCATGGCGGCACGGCAGCGATGGCGGCCATCATCGGCGGCCCGCTGCTGTTCCTGTGCGGCACGGCCGCGTTCAAGTGGCTGGCGCATACGCGCGCCCGGCCGCCGCTTTCCCATTTGCTCGGCATCGCGCTGCTGCTGGTGCTGGGCATTTTATCGATCACGCTGCACCTTTCCCCGCTGCTGGCTACCGGCGCTTGCGTCGCCGTGCTGCTGCTCGTTGCTGTCTGGGAGAGCTGTGTGCTACGCTAAACCACCTACCCTCGGAGACCCGATATGAGCAATCCACAAATGCCCCACATCCCCGGCGCTGCAGTGATGACGGATACGCTGGACTTCGTAAAATCCCTGTGGGGAAGCATGGGTGTGCCAGGCATCAGCATTCCCGGCATCGCGGCGCCAACGCTGTCGATGGATGACCTGGACAAGAAAATCAGCGAGCTGAAGGCCGTCGAGTCCTGGCTCAACCTGAACGCCACCATGCTGCGTTCGAGCATCCAGGCGCTGGAAGTCCAGCGCGGCACCATCGCAGCGCTGAAGTCGATGGGCCAGTCGCTGGCCGCCGCTGTGCAGCAGGCGCCGCACCACGACCCGTTTGCCAAGCCGGCAGCAGCTGCGGCAGCCAAGCCGTCGCCTGAAGCCGCCAAGCCTGCACCCGACCCCGCCAAGCCGGCCGACGCCAAGTCCGCCGCGCACGACACCGCCAGCACCGCCGCCAACCAGATGGCCAATCCCGCCGCCTGGTGGAACCTGCTGCAGGAGCAGTTCGCACAAGCCGTCAACACCGCCATGGCCCCCGACCCGGCTGCCAAGCCGGCAGCAGCCAAGAACGGCGCCGCGCATGACGCCGCACATGAGGCCGGCCAGTCCACCGCCAAACCGGCGGCACGCAAGCCGGCAGCCAAGCGTGCCCCGAAGGCGCCTAAGCCTTAATTCAGCTTCTGGATTCGGATGGCCTCGATCAGGCCATCCTCATCGCGCTGCACCTTCATGATATTGATCAGGCCTTCCTCCTCCAGGGCCTTGGCCGCATCGTGCGCGGATTGGAAGGATTCAAGGGTGTCCCCTTTTGCGCTGACTGGACGAATCCAGGCGGCAGCTCCCACCTTCATCTTGTTATAGACCTCTTTGGCGATATCGCGCATGGATCACTCCTTGTCGTGGTCATCTTTCATGGCGTCCGTCAGCTCGGCTTCGATTTCTTCCGCCGACATCCGGCCGGGAATCAACTTCTGCAACTGCTCAATCAGCTGCGCAAAGCGCTGCTGGCCCGGAGCTATCCGGTCAACGTGCATCAGTACATCATTCGCTTCAGCCATCAGGGCGTCGTCATAGCCCTTGGCCTGCATATGGGAGATCAGGATCTGGGCGGAGTTGAACAGGATCCGCATATTGTCGGGCAGGCTGCGGCGCGCCTCGCGCATCCACGCCACCGCTTCGTCCAGCTTGTTGGTTTTCCATAGCAGCACGCCCTTGTTCATCATCTCCGACGCTTCCCTGCGTGCTGTGTTGATCAGGGCCGCGCCTTCGTCGCCCATGCGGGCCTTGTCGAAGATGCGCTGCACTTCGTCGTGGATGACGGTGTTCTCGTCGTTGTTGCGCACGACGTAGCACAGCAGTTCCACCGGAGCATCCTTCACGCCGACGGCAAACAGCAGGGTGGCCATTTCCAGGCAGGTCGCGGTATCGGGCCGTTCGCTGTCTTCCTTCAGCATGGTCTCCAGCTCGTCGCCCGACTTGCGCGCGCGGCGGTAGTCGCCGCTCTCGTGGTACACCAGGCCCTCGGTGATCTTGGAGCGCAGCTCCACCATGCTGCCGGAGAAGTCGCGCTGCGCCACGGCCAGCAGCTGCAAGGCCTCCTTGGCGTCGTTTTTCTGGCCCAGCACGCGCGCCAGGCCGAAGTAGGCATCGACCGTTTTCATGATCGAGTACTCGCCGATCTGCAGGCATTTGCGGAAAGCCCGTTCGGCCAGCGGGATATTCCCCAGCTTGAGCGCGGTCGTGCCGAGCGCGCGCTGGCGCGGCACCGAGTTGGGGGACATCCGGGCGGCGCGCTCCAGCACGTCGCAGCTTTCCTCGATGCGGCCCATGTTCTGCAAGGACTTGGCCAGCTGGTCGTAGGCATCCAGGTAAAAGCGGTTTTCGGCAATCACGCCCTGGAACATCTGGCGCGCGGCCTCGTTCTCGCCATTGGCCATGCGGATCTTGCCGATGCCGGTGCGGGCCCAGTTGAAGTCGCGCTCCTGCAGCACTTTTTCGTACACCAGGCGGGCTTGCTCGGTTTCGCCGGCCTTGAGCAGCAAGGTAGCGCGCATGCGCAGCAGGTCGACCTCGTGCAGCTTGTTGCGGCCGGCAGCCTCGGCGCACAGCCGGGCGGCGCGCAGGTAATCTTTTTCCAGGTAGGCCTGGTCGATATCCTGGAAGATCTGCTTCTTCTGCCAGGCGCGGTTCAGGCGCGTGAGCAGCACCCCTTCGGTGATCGGCTTGATCAGGTAGGCGTCGGGCTGATGCTCGGCGGCGCCCATCACCGCTTCCACGCTCTTTTCGGCGGAGACCATCAGCCACACGCAGCTTGGCATCAGCAGGCCCCGGATGCGGGCTTCCTCCAGCACATGCTGGCCGCTCTTGCCTTCGCCGAGGTTGAAGTCGCACAGGATCACGTCGTACTGGACGCGCTGCAGCAGGCCGATCGCCTCGCCGCCGCTCGATGCCTGGTCGATATGGCGTGCACCCAGGCTGCGCAAGGCTTCGCGCAGCAACTGGCGCACGCCGACAAAGTCGTCGACGATCAGGTAGCGTTTGTCGGCCCAATTGATGCCGGTGTCCTTTCCCGGCGCCGCTGCAACCGGCGTGGTAACGGCTGGCGCGTTCATGGCAAGCGCAGGATGAAGCAGCCGCCGCCCAGCGTGCCGCCGTTCTCCAGCGCGATGCTGCCCTGGCGCTGGCGGTGTTTGTGGGACTTGGCTACTTCGCTGGCGAAGTAGAGGCCAAGGCCGCTGCTGTTGGTCAGGAAGTTGATGCCCTGCCCTGTTACCTGGCCGGCTTCCAGCATGGTGACAGGGAAGCCGGCGCCGTTGTCTTCCACCCGCACTTCCATGTAGCCATCATGCTCGCGGATGGTGAGGGCAATGCGGTCGCGCGTGTAGCGCACGGCGTTGTTGATCGCGTGTGCCAGCAGACCGAGTACCAGATCTTCGTCGAGGGTCCAGATCAGGTCGGGAGGGAATGCCGTGTCAAGCCGGATGCCTTTCGATTGCAGCAGGACTCGCTGCTGGGCCACCAGTTGTTCAACCAGTTCGCTGACCTGCACCGGGGTCGGATCGAAGGGGTAACCTGGACGGCCGACTTCCTTGTAGAGCGCTAGTAGCTGGATCAGGTGGTCGTTCAGGCGCTTCGATTGGTACAGCATTTGCGCCATCTGCGGGTAGGCTGGATTGTCTTGCGCGGAATCCCCGGCCTGCACAAGCAGGTTCTCCAGCGTGCCGGTCAGCACGCTGATGGAATTCTTCATGTCGTGCACCGTGGAGGCGAGGAACATGAACAGCTCTGGCGAGCCGGCGCGGTCTTCCATGGATTCTCCAGCCATTGGATAGGAGGCCATTATAGCTTGCGGCGCTGCTTGAGCAGGAAGCGTCCGGGATCCAGTGCGGCGGCCAGTGTTGCTTCGATGGGAAGGGGTTCGTCTTCCAGTTGACAGGCCAGGATTTCGGCTGCAAGCGGGGCCCAGATCAGGCCCCGGCTGGCGTAGCCGAGCAAAGTATGAAGGCCTGGGTGGCGCGGCAGGTCGCGCAGGCGTTCGGTTCGGATTGCGTTGCCGCTGTCGGGTAGCGCGCCGATCAGCGGCAGGCGGTCGGGGGCCATGGTGCGGAAGCCTACGCGGCCTTGCAAGGGCGCTCCGGCACCATGCGGGCTGCCGAGGATTTCCTCCGCGCGCAACAGGTTCTCGTCCTGGCTGGCTTGCCACAGTTGGCGGTCGGTGGATTTGTCGTAGGTGGCGCCGACGCTGACGATGCCTTCCACTACCGGGGTCATATACGCTTCCCTGCAGACGACCATCGGCAGGCTGGGGAAAGTTCCTTCCGCCAGATGCGTGACCTGGCCGCGCATCGTGTGCAGCGGCAGCTCGCTGGCCTGTTCGAGCGCGGTGGCGCCGGCGCCGTTTGCCAGCACGACGGTCGGGGCGGCGGCCAGCAGTTTGCCTTGTGTATCGAATACCTGCCACTCTTCGCCGGCGCGCTCGATGCGCAGCGCCTCGGTATGGAAGATGCGGCGCAGCTTGTCGCCGCAGGCGCGCAGCATGGCGCGGCAGGCGGTGGCCGGGGTGGCCCAGCCGCCTTGGGGAAAGTGCCAGGCGCCGTAGGGCGTTGGCGCGCCGAGCATCGCGCTGGCCTGTTGCGCATCTACCCAGCGGACGTATTGTTCGGGATAGTGCCAGGTGTCGACGACTTCCTTTTGCAGCAGGGCGTGTTCGGCGTCACGCGCGAGCTGCAGCACGCCGCACTGGTTGCCGCGGATTGCGCCCGTTTCCGCTTCCGGGCCGGGCGCATGCGGATCGAGGCCGCCGAGGTGCTGCCAGGCGCGCTGGGCATACAGGTAGGCGGCCCGCGTGAGGCGAGTGGGAATGTTGTCGTCTTTCGACAGCAGCGGCATGAAGATGCCGGCGCGGTTGCCGGAGGCTTCCTGCGCCGGTGCATCATGGCGCTCGATCAGGGTAACGTGCCAGCCGCGGACTGCCAGGCGTTCGCAGGCGGCGCTGCCTGCCACGCCGGCGCCGATGATAATGGCGCGACGTTCGGGCGCCGGGCCGCGCGGCGGCTGGGGCTTGCGGCTGGTGTAGGTGGCGTGGCGCCACGCTCCTTCCGGTTCGCCGGTGACGCTGAAGCCGGCGGCGCGCAGGGAGCGCAGCGCCTGTTCGTCGGGCTGGCGGATGCGCAGCGTGGCTGCGGGCCTTGCCAGGCGCTGCAGCGCGCGGATGTGTTCGAGCCGTTCGGCGATGACGAATTCGTCGACGCGGGCGACGATCTCGGGCAGCCAGGATTCGGCTGGGCCCACCAGCAGGTCGAAGGTCAGGCGCTCAGCCGGCACGTGCAAGCGGTGCAGGCCGGGAACGTCGACCGGCCATTGGGCAGCCAGGCTGTCGAGCGTTGGTGCGCCCGGAACGGACGGGACGATCGCCAGGTAGTGCAAATGGCCGGCGCAATCCGTGCGCGCGGCCCGGTGACGGGTGAGGGCCTGGAGGAACTGTTCGCCGCTGCGAAACGCGGTGTCGAGCACAACGTGGCGGGAATCAGCCACCGTGCTGGCACTCCTTGTGGCGGAAGCATGCAAGGTCATGGTCATTCACCATCCCGATCCCCTGCATGTACGCATAAATGATCGTCGACCCGACGAACTTGAAGCCGCGCTTGGAGAGATCCTTGGAAATGCGGTCGGAAAGCTCGGTGCGCGCCGGCCGGTCGCCCTGCGCCGCAATGCGATTCACGATCGGCTTCCCGCCTACATAATCCCATAGCAGCGACGACAGGCTGCCGCCCTCCTCCAGCAAGCGCAGATAGGCGCGCGCATTGGTGATGGCTGCATTGACCTTGAGCCGGTTGCGCACGATGCCAGGATCGGACAGCAACTGCTCAACCTTCGCCTCGTCATAGGCCGCAATCTTGCGCGCATCCCAGCCATCGAAGGCCGCGCGATAGTTGTCGCGCTTATTGAGGATGGTCTCCCAGCTCAGGCCCGCCTGCGCGCCTTCGAGGTTCAGCATCTCGAACAGGCGCAGCTCGTCGCGGCACGGAACGCCCCACTCCTGGTCGTGGTAGGCGATATAGCGTGGATTGTTTGGATTGGCCCAGGAACAGCGATGTATGCTCATGGGGTGATTATAGTGCGCTCGCCAAGGCTGGTCACGATGCGCGCTTCACCGCGTTCCACGCATTCGCCAAGCTTGTGCACCAGGCGCGGAAACAGCTCTTCCGGCTGCGCAGCTTCGGTCGCATGCACGGCCGTCCAGGCGTCGCGGCCGGAATGCTTGGAAATGTACAGGCCCAGGTCCGCCAGTTCCACGACCTGCGACCACGACATCAGGCGCGGATGCGATGGCAGGAAGGGATAACAGGCGAAACCGATCGAGCAGGTTCGCGCCAGCGGCGTGCCATCTGGCAGTACGAAGCCGCGCGACGAGACGGCCTGGCGGATGCGCTCCGCCACCACGTGCGCGCCATTGCGGTCAGTGGCCCGTGCCAGCACCAGGAATTCTTCGCCGCCCCAGCGCACCAGGTAGTCCGACTCGCGGAATACTTCGCGCAGGCGGTCCTTCATCTGCACCAGCACCGAGTCGCCGGCGGCGTGGCCGTGGCGGTCGTTGACGTCCTTGAAGT
>JBCNOX010000206.1:0-8184 GCA_039593645.1 Pseudoduganella sp. | reverse complement strand
TGAAGGACGGCTTCAGCGAAAAGTCCTTCCTGACCGCCTACAAGGAAGCGGGCTTCAAGACCTGGTGGCTGTCGAACCAGATCTCGTTCGGCCAGTACGATACGCCGGTATCGGTGTTCGCCAGGGAAGCGGACGTGATCCAGTTCCTCAACCTGGGCGGCTTCACCAACCACTCCAATTACGACGACGTGCTGTTCGAACCGCTCAAGCGCGCGCTGGCCGACCCGGCGCCGAAGAAGCTGATCGTGCTGCACTCGCTGGGCAGCCACTGGAACTACAGCCAGCGCCACCCGAAGGAATTCGACAAGTGGCAGCCGTCGCTGTTTGGCGTCGACAAGCCGGCGTACACCGACCTGAAGATCAAGCAGCAGCTGAACAACAGCTACGACAACTCGATCCTGTACACCGACTGGTTCCTGGCGCAGGTAATCGGCGACCTGAAAGGCACCGGGCAGCTGGCGTCGCTGCTGTACGTCGCGGACCACGGCCAGACCCTGTACGACGGCTCCTGCCGCCTGGCCTTCCACGGCCACAACACGGACTATGAATTCCATGTGCCGGCCTTCATGTGGTTCTCGGACCAGTACCTGGAACACTATCCGGCCAAGGTGGGCGCCCTGCTGCGCAACCGCAAGGCCAGGCTGGCGACCGAGAACATCTTCCACACCATGCTCGACGTGGCGAACATCCGCTACCCGGACGACAAGCCGTCCTGGAGTTTCCTCAACAAGGACTTCCAGGTGCACAAGCGGGTAGTGGACAGCTACGGCTGGACCAACTACGACAACGCCAGGTTCAAGGGCGACTGCCGCGAAGTGATCGACAAGGGCAAGCCGCAGTCGCAGGACAAATAGGAAGCTAAACCGGCTTGTGCACCATCAGCCAGTACACGGCAAGCATGGCGATGAAGGCCGGATAGCCTAGCAGTTCCCAGCGCCGCGCGTAGCGCCAGTATTGCGCCGGCAGCGCGGCGTTGGCGGCATGCGCCGCCAGCGCCATCCTGCCCATCCGGATCTGCAGCCACACTACCGGCAGCCAGCAGGCGCCTGCCAGCGCATACAGCGCCAGCGATGCCTTGATCCAGAACGCATCCAGCGGATAGCCGGCCAGGTGGATCAGCCACGCACCGGACAAAGGCTGCACGATCACGGCCGGCGTGGTGAACCACCAGTCGGCGCGCACGACCAGCCGCGAGACGACGGCGATCGCTTCCACCGACTTTGAGCGGTTGGCGAAGAACAGGTAGAACGCCGTGCCGAAGCCGGTGCCGACCAGCAGCACCGAGGACAGGATGTGGATGGTCTTGATGGTCAGGTAGTCCACGCTTTTTCCTCCGCAAGCAAGATAAACAGGATGGCCAGGATCGGCAGGTTTTTCAGCAATGGGCCGAAGGGGTGCCACAGGTATTCCGGCAAGCAGGCCGCGATCACCGTGCTGTAGCCGAGTACCAGCGCGCCTTGCGCGAGCCAGAGCGCGCGGCGCGGCCGCATGATGCAGGCGATGCCGAGTGCGGCGTCCAGCGCTGCCGCGCCGTACAGCGCCAGCGTCGCCGGCCAGCCGTCCAGGCCAACGCGGGCCAGCATGGCCAGGCTGTCGGCGCGCGGATAAACAAATGCGCTCACCACGGCGGTCGCCAGCCAGACGATGGCCAGGGTCCAGCGCAGCAAGGCGCCTCGCCATGCGGCAAGGGCGCGCAAGCGAAACAGTTCGCGCTCGGCGGGTTGGATGAAGTCACCGATAGCGCGCGCCGGACGGCCAAGCAGTTCACGCATGGTGGATGCGCCGGCCGCGTGGTCCGCCAACGCGCTCCCTGCACGCAGCATGCGCCAGTTGTCCGGCGTCAAAGGCGAGCCAGCAAGCTTGCCGCCCAGCCAGGCAGCGCAGGCCATCACGGGCGCCGGAACGCGCAGCACCGGCACCGGTGGCAGCCCCATGGCGTTGCGGTAGGCGCGCAGCATGGCGTCGAAGCTGACCGGACTGCCGCCGGCCAGGTCGATCACGCGCCGTGCCGGGGTAGCGGCATCGATGGCAACTGCCACAGCGCGTGCCAGGTCGTCGACATGCACCGGCTGGAAGCGCGCTTCCCCCAGGGACGGGGCGGCGATGACTGGCATGCTGGCCATCTTGCAGAACAATGCAGCCGATTCGCCTTCCGCCCCGAACACCAGCGACGGGCGCAGGATCGTCCAATCCAGGGGCAGGGCCATCAGCGCCTCGTCGGCCGCGCGCTTGCTGGCGAAATAGGCGCTTTCGCCCTGCCCGGCGCCAAGCGCTGAAATCTGCACCACGCGTCGCACGCCGGCGGCGGCGCAGGCGGCAAACAAGGCGCGCGGTGCGGCGCTGTGCAGCGCCTCGAAACTTGCGTTCGCATGTTCGCTGATAATGCCGACCGCATTCACCACGGCATCCAGCCCCCGCAAGCGCGCCGCCCATGCGGATGGCTGCAAATCGACGGTGTAATCGATCGCGACTTCGCCTGACTGCAACGCCACGCGCACGCCACGCAGCACTTCGTGCCCTGCCGCTGCCAGTTCGGCGCAGATCGCGCTGCCAATGAAACCGGATGCGCCGCAAACCAGGATCTTCAACATGTTCCACGTCTCTTTATGACAGTAATTTCTGTCAACACAGAAAATACGGCTTCAAAAAAAACGGGCATTGCTGCCCGCTCTGGTTCTTGCGTGCTCACTGCTTGCCGCGAATGGCCCGGCTGATTTTTGCGCTGACGCCCAGCATCTTCATCAGCGTTTCCGGTTTGTAGCGCAGCAGTTCGTCGGACAGCGTTGCCATTACCTCGATGAACTTCAGCGTTTCCTCGATCCTTTCGCGGGTGCCCTCGTCTTCGTCGGCCATCGCCGGATTGGCGAGGCATTCCGCCAGGGCGGCGGCGGTCGGATCGATCTCGCGCTGGCGGCGGCCGGCCACGATCAGCTTGAACAACTCCCACACATCGGTCGATGTCTCGAAGTGGTCGCGGCGGTCGCCTTTCAAGTGCACCACTTTGACCAGGTTCCAGGACTGCAGCTCTCTCAGGCTGTTGCTGACGTTGGAGCGCGCCACGCCCAGTGTTTGCTGGATTTCTTCGGCGTCCATCGGACGCGCAGCCAGGTACAACAGCGCATGGATTTGCGCCACGGTGCGGTTGACGCCCCAGCGCGAGCCCATTTCGCCCCAGTGCAGTACAAAACGTTCGGCTATCGGTTTCAGTTCCATGCCAGTCATTCTATCCTTACACTAATTTCTGTCAACACAGAAATTAAAAATTTGCCTGGATGGCAATTCGCGCCCACAATGCATAGCAAATCAATAAGGGGGACGGAATGCAAAATACTGCTCGCCTGACCAGCATCGACATGCTACGCGGCCTGGTAATCGTGTTGATGGCGCTGGACCACACACGCGATTTCTTCGGCCCGGCACTGTTCGACCCGGAGGACCTGGCGAAAACCACACCGCTGTGGTTCGCCACGCGCTGGGTTACGCACCTGTGCGCGTCCACCTTCGTGCTGCTGGCCGGCACCTCTGCTTATTTGCGCGGGACCAAAAGCGGCATCCCCTCGCTGTCGCGCTACCTCGTGACGCGCGGCTTGCTCCTGCTGGTGCTTGAGGCAACGTGGATCAGCTTCAGCTGGCAGTTCGGATACAACGTCACCATCCTGCAGGTGCTGTGGGCACTGGGCATGGGGATGATCTTCCTGGCCGGGCTGGCATGGCTGCCGCTGCCCGCCATCGCGGCCATTGCGGCGCTGTTGATCGTGCCGCACAACCTGCTCGATACGATCCAGTCCAACCATCCGCTGTGGCTGGCCTGGCACCAACGCGGTTTCTGGCCGGTGGCCGGCAATTACGGCGTGTACCTGGCCTATCCTTTGATGCCATGGCTTGGGCTGATTGCTGCCGGCTATGCGCTGGGTCCTGTATTCCAATGGGAGCCGGCGCGCCGGCAGCGTTTCCTGGTTACCGCAGGCGCCGTGCTGCTGCTGGCCTTCCTTGTCCTGCGCAGCGGGAATTTCTACGGCGATCCTGACCCGTGGTCGCCGCAGGGCCGCGGCTTCGTATGGGACTTCATCTCTTTCATCAGGGTGCACAAATATCCGCCGTCACTGCTCTACCTATGCGTGACGGTCGGCATCGCCCTGCCCGTTCTGGCGTGGTTCGAACGCCTGCGGCCGATCCCGCTGCTGATGCTGTTTGGCGGCACGCCGATGTTCTTCTACGTGATCCACATCGCCATGATCCACTTCCTGTCCGGACCTTACTTCATCCTGCGCTATGGCGCATTGCCACAAGGCGGGCCCGGCGGATTTACCCTGCCGCCAGGCTACGAGCCTTCGCTGGGCGTGGTCTACGCGGCGTGGCTGGTGGTCATCGCGATCATGTATGGCCTGACCAAGCTCTGGCTGCGCCGGCGCTCTGTGCGCACTATGCAGGCAGCAGCCGGCCAGTGAGGCGCTTGTAGACGTCGCGCGCGCGTTGTTCGATGGCGGCCTCGAAGCCGGACTGCGCCAGCAGGGTCAGTCCATTGGTGTCGGCCAGCACGCCCGGCGTCAGGACCAGGCGGCCGGCGCGTTTTTGCACCAGCAGCGGCACGCAGCACTGCTCCAGCAGCTGCGCCAGCACCACATTGTGCGACGACACCAGCACCGTGCCGCGCCCAGCCAGCTGCTCCAGCACGGCGGCAGCGGCGGATACGGATTCGAGATGGTTGGTGCCGCGGAAAATTTCATCGATGATGAAAACCGCGCGCTGCGGCTCCTGGGCCAGCGCCAGCAATTCATGCGCGCGGCGCAGCTCCGACTGGTAGAGGCTTTCGCCGCCATTCAGCGCATCCTCGTTCTGCATGCTGGCGTACACCGGCAGGTTCGGCACGCGCGCCGCGTTCGCGTAACAGAATCCGAAAGCGCGCGCAGCCAGCAGGTTAAGGCCGACCGTGCGCAGCAAGGTGCTTTTGCCGATGCCATTCTGGCCGCTGATGAAGGCGCTCTTGCCGTCCAGTTCCAGGTCCAGCGCCTCCGCATCGCTTAGCAAGGGGTGGCGTACCGCCTGCAGGTGCACCTCCTGCTCCCAGCCTTCCTCCGCCCAGCACCATCGGGTTTGCGCGGCGAGGTGGCGCGCCAGCGCGAGGTCGGCGTCCAGGCCGGCCACCAGTTCGTAGCTCTCGCGCAGAAAGGCAGCGTGTTCGCGCACCAGCCGGCGCGTGGCGAAATAGTGCTTCAGGTTGGCCAGCATGACCCAGTCCGCATATTCGGCAACGCCGGGCGCAGTGGAGACGGAACCCGGAGCGAGCTTGCCGCGCAACCGGGCGGCTTGCGCGGCGCCCGGACTGTCGAGCTGCTGGCCATGGACATGAAGCTGCAGTTGCAGTGCCTCCGCAATCGCCGACCATTGCTGGACCCGCGCGTGGCAGGCGATCTGGATCGCCATCAGCACCAGCGACAGCAAGACCGCTGGAACCAGGGCACCCAGCCAGAAGAAACTGGCGGCAGCACAGGCCAGAAAAGCCACCGGCACCAGCCAAAGCCAGGCCGACCAGCGCGGATTGGGCGGCAACGGCGATTCGGCTCCGGCAGCGGCGGTGCGGGCAAAAATCGACTCTGAGACTTCAGCACTGGCCTTGTGCAAAGGCGCGAGCTGGGTGGCAAGGCGCTGGCGCGCGCCGCTGTCCGCCAGCAGGGTGCGCACATGACCGGTCGCCGCACCTGCCGCACCGCGCCGCAGGCGGCGATACAGCATCTGGTGGCCGAAGATGCTGGCGCCCTTTCCTACTACGAGGAGGTATGGCGCGAGCAGCAAGTCCTGCCAAGTCTGTCCATCCACGGCGCCGTTGCCGCTGTTGCCGGCCAATTCGTCGTAACGCGCCAGTGCGCTCTCCGGGAATGGATACTCCACCAAATAACTCCTTGCCATAAAGTTAAGCCCGCAAGTATAGCCGCTTACCAAAAAATCAAGTAACCCACTTGCCGGGAGCGCGGACAGGCGGACAGGGTGGACGCTAGCGGACAGCGGTCACAAGGTGGCGGAAACCTTAAAAATCAATCACTTAACAGCTGGCACACTTCATGCAACAGCAAGATTGACCAAATCACCAAATACCAGGAACAAGAACATGATTCGCGACACCTCCCACCAGGATCAAGTGATCACCGCCCCCACCAGCCGCTTCCCGCGCCGCAAGGTGCTGCTGCTGATAGTCGGCGTGGCGCTGGCTGCTGCCGGCTACGGCCTGCTGAAAAACTGGAGCGGCAGCGAGCAGTCGATCAGTGCCTCGCGCCTGCGCATCGGCGAAGTCACACGCGGCACCCTGATCCGCGACGCCGCGGTCAATGGCCGCATCGTGGCCGCCGTCAGCCCGACCCTCTACTCGACCTCCACCTCCACCGTCGAACTGAAAGTGCACGCCGGCGACACCGTCAAGAAAGGCCAGGTGCTGGCCGTGCTGGAATCGCCCGACCTGACCGACGAACTGAAAAAAGAACAGACCCTGTTCAACGAACTGCAAGCCGAAGTCGCGCGCCAGCAGATCCTGGCCCGCAAGCAGAAGCTGGCCGCCCAGCGCGAAGCCGATACCGCCGAAATCGAGCGCGTCTCGGCCATGCGCACCCTGCAGCGCTACGAGAGCGTCTCCACCGAAGGCATCATCGCCAAGATCGATATGCAGAAGGCCAAGGACGCCGTGGCCGCCGCCGACATTCGCGCCAAGCACACCAAGCAGGCCGCCGAACTGGAAGGCGACAACGTCTCGCTGGAACTGAAAACCAAGACCGCGCAGATGGAGCGCCAGAAGCTGTCGCTGGCCAACGCCCAGCGCCGCGTCGACGAGCTGACCGTGCGCGCACCGGTGGACGGCTTCATCGGCACGCTGTCGGTCGCCAACCGCAGCGTGGTGCAAGCCAACACGCCCCTCATGACCCTGGTCGACCTGTCCCAGCTCGAAGTAGAACTGGAGGTGCCGGAATCCTACGTCAACGACCTGGGGCTGGGCATGACCGCCGAAATCGAAGTGGCCGGCGTGAAGACCAAGGGCAAGCTGTCGGCCCTGTCGCCGGAAGTGGTGAAGAACCAGGTGCTGGCGCGCGTGCGCTTCGACCAGCAGCCGGAAGGCCTGCGCCAGAGCCAGCGCGTCTCGGCGCGCCTGCTGATCGACGAGAAGCCGAACGTGCTGATGGTGCAGCGCGGCCCGTTCGTCGAATCGGAAGGCGGCCGCTATGTCTACCTGCTGCAGGACGGCATCGCCGTGCGCACCCCGGTGCAGCTGGGCGCCACCAGCGTGGCGGCCGTGGAAATCGTCAATGGATTGAAACAAGGCGACAAGATCGTGATCGCCGGTACCGAAAGCTTCGAGAACGCCAAGCGCGTCTCGATCAACAAATAACCCCTACGGAGAGGCAAACCATGCTGCGCATGAATAACCTGAGCAAAGTCTATCGCACCCATATGATCGAAACCCACGCGCTGCGCGGCTTCGAGATCGAAGTCAAGCAAGGCGAGTTCGTCACCGTGACCGGCCCGTCCGGTTCCGGCAAGACCAGTTTCCTGAACATCGCCGGCCTGCTGGAAGATTTCACCAGCGGCGACTACGTCCTCGATGGCATCAACGTCAAGGGCATGGACGACAATGCCCGTTCCCGCCTGCGCAACGAAAAACTGGGCTTCATCTTCCAGGGCTTCAACCTGATCCCCGACCTGAGCCTGTTCGACAACGTCGACGTGCCGCTGCGCTACCGCGGCTTCAACGCCGCCGAACGCAAGGAACGCATCGAAGACGCGCTGGCCAAGGTCGGCCTGGCCTCGCGCATGCGCCACTACCCGGCCGAACTGTCGGGCGGCCAGCAGCAGCGCGTGGCCATCGCGCGCGCCCTGGCCGGCTCGCCCAAGCTGCTGCTGGCCGACGAACCGACCGGCAACCTGGACACCCAGATGGCGCGCGGCGTGATGGAGCTGCTGGAAGAAATCAACGCCGAAGGCACCACCATCCTGATGGTGACGCACGATCCGGAACTGGCGCAGCGCACCCAGCGCAACGTCCACATCATCGACGGCCAGGTGTCCGACCTGGTGCGCAAGTCGCCGTCGCTGGTGGTCGCCAAGGAGGCCTGAGATGTTCCAATACTATTTCGTGCTGGGCGTACGCAGCTTGCGCCGCAACCCGGTGCTGACTGCGCTGATGGTGCTGATCCTGGCGGT
>JBCNOX010000205.1:0-8195 GCA_039593645.1 Pseudoduganella sp. | reverse complement strand
AGCTCATTTAACTGTAATAGGAATTGTAATGGCAACTGGTATCGTAAAATGGTTCAATGACGCTAAGGGTTTCGGTTTTATCACCCCTGATGAAGGCGGCGAAGATCTGTTCGCGCACTTCTCGGCGATTCAATCGACCGGCTTCAAATCTCTGCAAGAGAACCAACGCGTATCCTTCGACGTCACCGCTGGTCCAAAAGGCAAGCAAGCATCGAACATCCAACCGCTGTAATACAGCTGGATCAAACGACAAAAAATCCTCGGAACCCGAGGATTTTTTTTTGCCCCGACACTTTGGGGCCAGGCACGAAATGCTACACGGCCTCATGTAACAGAACGTGCCTGACCCCATAGGCGCTGGGCGTAGGTGTGGCGCAGGAAGTCGACGAAGGCGCGGATGCGCAGGGGCAGGTGGCGGCGCTGGGCGACCGCATTGCCACGCTCGAGGGCGCACTAGTGGTGCTGCGCCGGGAGGCGGCCGCCGGCGCGGCGCACGCCGAACGGATTGCCGAAGCGGACGCCGAGCAGCGAGAGCTGGCCGGTGCACTGGCCGAGCTGACCGTGCGCTGGCGCGAAGAGCAGCGTGCCGTGCGCGATATCCTGGCGCTGCGGCGGCGCCTGGCCGAGCCGGGCGGCAGTGCCGAAGAAGACGACGATGCGGCACCCGAACTGCTGTCTGCCCAGCTGCGGCGGCTGGAAGCGGGACTGGAGGTGATCCGCCAGGACGAAGCGATGGTGCCGGTGTGCGTGGACTCGGCGACGGTGGCCGCCGTGATTGCGGCCTGGACCGGCATTCCGGTAGGGAAAATGCTGGCGGACCAGCACAATGCACTGCGCAGCCTGCATGAGCGCCTCGCGCAACGCGTGATCGGCCAAGAGCAGGCGCTGTCGCTGATCGCCGACCGCATCAAGGCCTATCACGCGGGCCTGGCCGATCCGAACAAGCCGGTTGGCTGCTTCCTCCTGGCCGGGCCGTCAGGAGTCGGCAAGACCGAAACCGCCTATGCGCTGGCCGATGCGCTGTACGGCGGCGAGCGTAATGTCATTGCAGTCAACCTGTCCGAGTACCAGGAATCGCACACGGTGTCGCAACTGCGAGGTGCGCCACCCGGCTACGTCGGCTATGGCAGCGGCGGCGTCCTGACCGAAGCGGTGCGGCGCAATCCCTATAGCGTGGTGCTGCTGGACGAATTCGAAAAGGCCCATGCCGATGTGCAGGACGCGTTCTACAACTTGTTCGACAAGGGCGGCATGGAGGACGGCACCGGCCTGCAGGTCGATTTCCGCAATACGGTGATCCTGGCCACCTCCAATGCCGGTGTAGAGGCGTTCCGCCCCGCGCTGCTGGCTCGCCTGGCGGTTGTCCCGTACCGACCGTTGGATGGCGACGCCTTCCGCCGCATTGCCGCCAGCAAGCTTGCCTCCGTGGCGGAGCGCGCCGCCACCGCCGACCCTGACTTTCCAGGCTTCGGCGAGGATACTGTCGACTGGATCGTCGAGCGCTGCTGCGCGGCCGGTGCCCGAGAAATCGACAACGTCATTGCCACCGAACTGCTGCCCCCGATTGCCGAGCGCATCCTGGACGGAAACACGTTCGGATCCTGACCTGGCCAAGGAGACGTACATGCAACTGCACCAGCATTCGAAAGTACTGGTATTAGCGGAAACTTCAGCGTTGTCGTTGAAAGAAGAGGTGGAAGCAAAAGTGGGTTTCGCCAGCGCCCTGCAATTGCGCCACAAGATTGCCAAAGACAAGCTGGAGCAGTTGTTTAACCTGATTTCAGGCCTCGATGGCGAGAAGCGGCAATTTGCCATCGGTCTGCTGCTGAATATGGCAGGGGCCGCGTATGCCAATCCGGCGGCGCTGCTTGACGCCGTGAACCTCGGGGCGGTCCAGGTACAGCCGCACTGGAACCCCTCCAAAACCTACATTTTCGACAAGACCTACTTTCAGGAGCCTATGAATTTATGGGCCGGGTGGGCAATAGAGAACCTGCAGAACTCGCGCGGCGCGCTCGATGCCCATATGCTGAAGGTCTACGATACTAGAGATAACGAGGACATCGTTTCCACTCACCATAACCACGAATTCAGCGGCACCCCGTTTGGGGCCGATCTCGGTGAAGCGGCGAGTGGAAGCCAGGATCCAATTTTCCAGGTCCCGGAGAACAAGCACATCAAGGGCACCGATTCGAGTGTCATGATGTCGCCAGTGAGCAGCAGCCACTCGCGGCACCAGGGCACGCACGCCGCCTTGCAAAAAGGATTGGCCGGCAAGACCTTCAATATTACGAAGTTGCGCGCAAAAAGCCTGATCAAGATCACGGAAGACCTTACGCTGGCCGGCGACTCGCACTACGACCAGTTGTTGGGATCGCTTGAAAAGGTTGAACTCGCGCAATCGGAGATGCATAAGACCATCAAGGATGCCAGGTTGAACTGGCACTTGTACAGGACGCAGCTGGGCCAGGAGCTGAAGAACCGGTTTGGAAAATATTGATAGGACAGGAGGCGATGGCTGAATCTGGAGAAAGCGGGCGACTGGCCCGCATTGAACTGCTGGCGCAAGGGCCGTTGCACGGGGCCGGCATTGTCGCCCTGAGCGGCAGCGAAGGCATCGACCAGCCCTTCCTGCTGCAAGTAGAATGCCTGGCTGACAGCAGCACGCTGTCGATGGAAGAGGCGATCGGGCAGCACATGACCATCACGCTCCGCTACGGCGCCACAGAGCGGCTGCTGGACGGCATGTGCGCCGCCATCCGCCATCTGCCGCATGGCATCGGCATGGCGCGCTATGTGCTCGAGTTGCGGCCGTGGTTCTGGTGGCTGACGCTGTCGGCCGATAACCGCATCTTCCAGGCCAAGTCCGTGCCCGATATCGTGAAGGCGGTGTTTGCCGCCCACGGCTACAACGACTATGAACTGAAGCTGAATGCCAGCTATGCCACGCGCGACTACTGCGTGCAGTACGGCGAGAGCGATTTCAACTTTGTCTCGCGGCTGCTGGAGGAAGAGGGCATCTTCTATTTCTTTCGCCACGAGGAAGGGCGACACGTGATGGTGCTTGCCGACAGCAGCGATGCGTTCAACGCTTGTCCGGGGCAGTCCACCATCGATTTCATGCCGGCCCAGGTCGGCGGGAGGGAACTGCAGGCGGTACTGCGCGGTGAGGTGGGGCAGCAGGCGGTAAGCAGGGCCTTTCGCAGCACCGACTATGCTTTCGCCACGCCAGCCACGTCGCTCTATTCGCAAGTCGAAAGCGGTAATGGCAAGGGATCGGTGTATGAATATCCCGGCCGCTACGAGAGCAAATCGGTGGCCGACGCCACCGCCAAACGGCGCCTCGAGGCGCTGGGGTCACATGCGCGGGAGCTTAATGCGGAAAGCGACTTCCGCGGCATCACGCCTGGATGCAGTTTCAAGCTGTCCAGCCATGAGCGTGACGACTGCAACATCGAATGGCTGGTCACCGAGGTGCAGCATCAGGGCAATCACGAGGACTACCTGAATCGCTTCAAGGCCTTGCCGCTGGCATCGACTTATCGCCCGCAGCGCAAGGCACTGCGCCCGCACATCCCCGGTAGCCAGACCGCCGTGGTGGTTGGCAAGGCAGGCGAGGAAATCTGGACCGACCAGTATGGCCGGATCAAGGTGCAGTTCCACTGGGATCGCGACGGCAAGAACGACGAAAACAGTTCGTGCTGGGTGCGCGTGGCGCAAATGTGGACTGGCAAAGGCTGGGGCGCGCAATTCATCCCGCGTATTGGGCAGGAAGTGGTGGTCAGCTTCCTGGACGGCGACCCCGATCGGCCACTGGTCACCGGCTGCGTCTACAACGGCAGCAACACGCTGCCCTATGCCTTGCCGGCGGAGCAGACCAAAAGCGCCGTGAAGACCCAGTCCAGCAAAGGTGGCGGCGGCTTCAATGAGATCCGCTTCGAGGACAAGAAGGATGCCGAGGAGCTATACCTGCATGCGCAAAAAGACATGACCACCGACGTGCTGCATGATGCCGTGCGCAATGTCGGCAACGACGACACGCTGAAGGTCGAGCAGAACCAGACAATTACTGTGGCAAAAGGCAACCGCAGCGCGGAGATCAGCGCCGGCAACGACAGCCTGTCGGTGAAGGGAACGCGCAGTGTAAAGGTCGAAGGCAACGAAACGCACAAAGTCCTGGCCGACTTCACGCAAGAAGTGGACGGCAACTACAAGCTCACCGTACAGGGCAATCTCACCATCGAAGTCAGCGGCTCGATCTCGTTCAAGGCGGGCCAAGGCATGAGCTGCGAAGCGGGAACGTCCATGTCCAGCAAGGCAGGCACCTCGCTGACCAACGAAGCCGGCACCGAGCTCACCAACAAAGCGGGCACGAACCTGACCAACGACGGCGGCGTTATGCTCACCAACAAGGCCGGCGCCAGCCAGACCGTGGACGGCGGCGGCATGCTGGCCTTGAAAGGCGGGCTGGTGAAAATCAACTGAAGGAACAGCGATGGAAGCGCAACCATTCACCTTGCGCGATGCGCAGGGCAAACCGCAGATGGAGGGCAGCCTGGCCGACGGCAAGCTGGAAGGCATGCTGCGCATCTACGAGCACGGCGAAGCGAAAGCCGCGATGCATTATTCCGGCGGCGTGCAGCAGGGCCTGTGCGTCATCCTGCATGCCCCCCATCGGCCATCGGCGCGATTGAACTACGAAGCAGGCCAGCTCGATGGCGTGGCGGAATTCTATTCTCCGGAGGGACAACTGCAAAGAAGAAGCCATTACCTGGCAGGCGCCCGGCATGGCCTGGAGGAAGACTATTACCCGAGCGGCTTCGTGCGAGAGCAGCGCCGCTACGAAGCTGGCAAGCTGGCCGCGGCGCCGCAGCAGTTCAAGGACGGCGTGCTGGCGGGGCCGAAGAAGAAATAGGGGACAACCATGTCGATCTGTGTATGCTCCGGCGCGGTGCTGCAGTGCAGTTTCGGCGCGGCCCCGGGCACCCTGAATGTGCTGCCCGCCAACTGCACCATGGTTGGGGGGCCGCCTGCCGCCACCATCATGGACTTTACGCCCATCGTCAATGTGGCCGCTTTTGGCATGTGCTCCAGCATGGCCAATCCTGCGGTCGCAGCGGCGACGGCTGCCGCCCTCGGAGTACTCACGCCCATGCCCTGCGTGCCCGTTCCAACGGGCCCCTGGATCACTGGCGCACCGACTGTCCTGATCGGGAATATGCCTGCGCTGAACAGCGACGCAAAGCTGATGTGCGCTTGGGCGGGCGTGATCCAGATTGGCTTTCCCGGCCAGGCGACCTGCATGGTGCCGTAAAAAAAAGGGCCGTCCTTGCGGACAGCCCCTTTTAGCCGACAGAACCGGTGCTGATTACAGCGCTGCCAGTGCTGCGTTGAAGGTTGCGCTTGGGCGCATCACGGCGGAGGTCTTGGCTGCGTCCGGCTTGTAGTAGCCGCCGATATCCATCGCGGTGCCCTGCACGGAGTTCAGCTCTTCCACGATCTTCGTTTCGTTCTCGGCCAGGGTCTTGGCCAGCGGTGCGAACTTGGCTTTCAGCTCAGCGTCTTCGTTCTGCGCTGCCAGGGCCTGTGCCCAGTACAGCGACAGGTAGAAGTGGCTGCCGCGGTTGTCCAGCTCACCGGTGCGTGGCGATGGGGACTTGTTGTTGTCCAGCAGCTTGCCGGTGGCTTCGTCCAGGGTCTTGGCCAGGATCTTGGCCTTGGCGTTGCCGGACTTGATGCCCAGTTCTTCCAGCGACACGGCCAGCGCCAGGAACTCGCCCAGCGAATCCCAGCGCAGGTGGTTTTCTTCCACCAGCTGCTTGACGTGCTTCGGAGCCGAGCCGCCGGCGCCGGTTTCGTACATGCCGCCGCCCGCCATCAGCGGAACGATGGACAGCATCTTGGCCGAGGTGCCCAGTTCCAGGATCGGGAACAGGTCGGTCAGGTAGTCGCGCAGGATGTTGCCGGTCACCGAGATGGTGTCCAGGCCGCGCGAGACGCGCTCCAGGGTGTAGCGCATGGCGCGGGTCTGCGACATGATCTGGATGTCCAGGCCGTTGGTGTCGTGGTCTTTCAGGTATACCTGCACCTTCTTGATCACTTCCGCTTCGTGCGGACGGTAGGTGTCCAGCCAGAACACGGCAGGCATGCCGGAGTTGCGGGCACGGGTGACGGCCAGCTTGACCCAGTCACGGATCGGAGCGTCCTTCACCTGGCACATGCGCCAGATGTCGCCTTCTTCCACGTTCTGGGTCAGCAGCACTTCGCCGGTTTCCAGGTCGGTGATGTTGGCGATGCCGGCTTCCGGCACTTCAAAGGTCTTGTCGTGCGAGCCGTATTCTTCGGCTTGCTGCGCCATCAGGCCCACGTTCGGCACGGTGCCCATGGTCTTCGGATCGAAGTTGCCATGCCATTTGCAGAAGTTGATCATCTCCTGGTAAATGCGGGCGAAGGTCGATTCAGGCATGACTGCCTTGACGTCCGCGGTGCGGCCGTCGGCGCCCCACATCTTGCCGCCGATACGGATCATGGCCGGCATCGATGCGTCGACGATCACGTCGTTTGGCGAATGGAAGTTGGTGATACCCTTGGCCGAGTCGACCATGGCCAGCTTCGGACGGTGTTCCAGGCAAGCGTGCAGGTCTTTCAGGATTTCATCCTTTTGCGACGCTGGCAGCTTTTCGATCTTCTCGTACAGGTTGACCATGCCGTTGTTGACGTTCACGCCCAGTTCTTCGAACAGCTTGGCGTGCTTCTCGAACGCTTGCTTGTAGAAGATGCGCACGCAGTGGCCAAACACGATCGGGTGCGAAACCTTCATCATGGTCGCTTTAACGTGCAGCGAGAACATCACGCCGGTCTTGTAGGCGTCGTCGATTTCGCGCTCGTAGAACTCCAGCAGGGCTTTCTTCGACATGAACATGGAGTCGATGATTTCGCCGGCTTGCAGGGAGACCTTTGGTTTCAGGACGATGGTCTTGCCGGACTTGGTCAGCAGTTCCATCTTCACGTCGCGGGCCTTGTCCAGGGTCATGGACTTTTCGCCGTGGTAGAAGTCGCCGCCGTGCATGTGCGACACGTGGGTGCGCGATGCCTGGCTCCATTCGCCCATCGAGTGCGGGTTCTTGCGTGCGTATTCTTTCACCGCCTTCGGCGCGCGGCGGTCCGAGTTGCCTTCGCGCAGGACCGGGTTCACGGCCGAACCGATGCACTTGCCGTAGCGGGCTTTCAGTGCCTTCTCTTCTTCGGTCTTGGCATCTTCCGGATAGTCCGGCAGCTTGTAGCCGGCCGCTTGCAGTTCGCGGATGCAGGCTTGCAGCTGGGAGACGGATGCCGAAATATTAGGCAGCTTGATGATGTTGGTGTCAGGGTTCTGGGTCAGGGCGCCCAGCTCGGCCAGGTTGTCCGGCACTTTCTGTTCTTCGGTCAGACATTCCGGGAAGGCTGCCAGCACACGGGCGGCCACCGAAATATCGCTGGTCACGACATCGACGCCGGCCGGGGCCGCAAACTTCTGCACGATCGGCAGCAGGGAATAAGTCGCCAGCAGTGGCGCCTCGTCGGTAAGGGTGTAGATGATTTTAGACTTTTGAGACATGTTTATTCCCTCAAATGCGGATGTTTTCCGCTGGATATTCTTCCCAGGGCCTGCCGGATGCGACAAGCTCGGGGTGGATGGCGGGCGGGCGATGGCCCACCGGACAAGCTTGACATTGTAGCTCACAGGAATGGTCGTAACAATTGGCGATGATACTTAGAGGGGGCATCGGGGGTGTCCAGGCCGACCTCGCCGCGCCCGATGCGGCCCGGCGGCTGGCGGTAGGTACGGAACAGATGGTCCCACAGCATCAGCCATTCGCCGAAGTTGACCTGGGCGTCGTGGTAATCCCGTTTATGGTGCCAGCGGTGGGTCTGGGCCACCCCGAAGAGGTGGCGCAGCGGACCCAGCGAATAGTCGAGGTTGGCATGCTGGAAGGCCAGATGGACCGACAGGATGGCCAGCCCGGTCGAAATCGCCGCCGCCGGCGCCCCCAGGGCCAGCAGCACGGCAAAGCCCGGCACCCCCATCATCATGGCGTGCAGCGGGTGGCGCCGCTCGCTGTTCAGCCAATACAGGCGCTCGCTGCTATGGTGCGCCTCGTGGAACAGCCAGAGACGGTGGTGGCGATGGCTCAGACAATGCATAAAAAACAAGC
>JBCNOX010000204.1:0-8235 GCA_039593645.1 Pseudoduganella sp. | reverse complement strand
CTGCTGATATGGTAAAGCCGGGCGCCATCGTGATCGACGTGGGCATCAACCGCGACGAAAACGGCAAGCTGTGCGGCGATGTGGACTTTGCGGGCATCAAGGAAGTGGCTTCGCACATCACGCCGGTGCCGGGTGGCGTGGGTCCGATGACGATTACCATGCTGCTGATGAATACTATTGAGTCGGCGGAGCGCGTTTAAACCGGTAAACCAGTGTCAGACCCGCAGGGTCTGACACTTGACCAGCGTCCGCCGCGTACCGGTGTCTGACCCTGCGGGTCTGACACCGCCTTTACGGTTTTAAGGAGTTAAGAATGACTGACAATCCCCTGCTGGACTTTAGCGGCTTGCCGCGTTTCGATGCGATCAGGCCCGAACACGTCACTCCCGCGATCGAGCACCTGCTGGAGAAGAACCGCGCGGCGGTGGCGCAACTGGAAGCGCCAAGCGACAACGTGACCTGGGACAACTTCGTCACCCCGCTGGAAAATTCCACCGAGCTGCTGGGCCGTGCCTGGGGCATCGTCAGTCACCTGAACAACGTGGTGGATACGCCCGAACTGCGCGCCGCCTACAACGAAAACCTGCCGAAAGTGACCGAGTTCTGGACCGCCCTGGCCCAGAACGAGGCGCTGTTCGCCAAATACAAGGCCCTGCGCGCCAGCGCCGAATTCGCCACCCTGTCGCCGGCGCGCCAGCGCATCATCGACAACGCGATCCGCGACTTCCGCATGGGCGGCGCCGAACTGCCGGCCGACAAGAAAGAACGCTTCGCCGCGATCCAGGAAGAACACGCCGCCACCAGCACCCGCTTCAGCGAGAACGTGCTGGACGCCACCAACGACTGGAAAATGCTGGTCGAAGAGGAAGCCGAGCTGCGCGGCCTGCCCGACGATTCCAAGGCGGCCGCCAAGGCGCTGGCCGAGAAGGAAGGCAAGCAGGGCTGGATGTTCACCCTGCACTTCCCTTCCTACTACCCGATCCTGCAGTTCTGCGACAACCGCGCCCTGCGCGAAAAAGTCTACCGCGCCAACGCCACCAAGGCTTCCGAGCTGGGCGATGCGTTCAGCAAGCGCGAAGACTGGGACAATTCCGCCAATATCGTCAAGCTGCTGAAGCTGCGCGCCGAAGAAGCCAGCCTGCTGGGCTACAAAAACTTCGCCGAAGTCTCGCTGGTGCCGAAAATGGCCAAGTCGCCGGAACAGGTGATCGAGTTCCTGGAAGACCTGGCCAAGCGCGCCCGCCCGTTCGCCGAGAAAGACCTGGCCGAACTGCAGGCCTACGCCAGCAAGGAGCTGGGCATCGACGACCTGCAATCCTGGGACCTGCCTTACGCCTCCGAAAAGCTGCAGCAGCACCTGTATTCCTTCTCGGCCCAGGAAGTGAAGCAGTACTTCCCCGAGCACAAGGTGGTCGACGGCCTGTTCAAGCTGGTACAAACCCTGTTTGGCGTGTCCATCCGGCCTGACAGCGCGCCGGTATGGCACAAGGACGTGCGCTTCTACAGCATCGAACGCGATGGCGTGCTGGTGGGCCAGTTCTACCTCGACCTGTACGCCCGCGAGGGCAAGAGCGGCGGCGCCTGGATGGACGACGCGCGCGGGCGCCGCCTGAAGAACGGCGAGCTGCAAACCCCGGTCGCCTACCTGACCTGCAACTTCACCGAACCGCTGGTGGTGGACGGCGTGCCGCAGCCATCGCTGTTCACCCACGATGAAGTGATCACCCTGTTCCACGAATTCGGCCATGGCCTGCACCACATGCTGACCCAGGTCGAAGAACTGGCGGTGTCCGGTATTTCCGGCGTCGAATGGGACGCGGTGGAACTGCCGTCCCAGTTCATGGAGAACTTCTGCTGGGAGTGGGATGTGCTGAGCCACATGAGTGCCCACGTGAAGAGCGGCCTGCCGCTGCCGCGCGCCCTGTACGATCGCATGCTGGCCGCCAAGAACTTCCAGTCCGGCCTGCAGACCCTGCGCCAGGTGGAATTCGCCCTGCTCGACATGCTGCTGCACTACGACTTCCAGCCTGGCGGCGCCAAATCGGTGCAGGACGTGATCGACGAAGTGCGGCGCAAGTTCGCCGTTATCATCCCGCCAAGTTTCAACCGTTTCCAACACTCCTTCGGCCATATCTTTGCCGGAGGCTACGCGGCGGGATACTATAGCTATAAGTGGGCGGAAGTTCTGTCTGCCGACGCCTATGCGGCCTTCGAGGAAGCTGCGGCGCTGGACGGCGGTAAACTGTCTACAGAAACTGGTAAACGCTTCCAGCAGGAGATCCTGGCCGTCGGCGGTTCGCGCCCGGCACTGGAATCGTTCACCGCATTCCGCGGCCGTGAGCCGACCATCGACGCCCTGCTGCGCCACAGCGGCATGGCGGCTTAAAGGAGATTGAGATTCAATGAAACGCGCTGCCCTGCTTTTGCTGCTGCTGACTGCCAGCGCGGCGCACGCCCAGATGTACAAGTGGAAGGACGAAAAAGGCGTCACCCACTTTACGGAGACGCCGCCGCCCGCCACTGCCAAAAAGGCTGAGGTGAAGAATTACAACACCGCCGGCGCCGGCGGTGCTGCCTTGCCATCGGAACTGGCGGCAGTAGTACGCGCCCGTCCGGTGGTGCTGTACACCACCGCCAACTGCGGCTCCGCCTGCAATATGGCCCGCACCATGCTTGCCAACCGCGGCATTCCTTACCGCGAAAAGACCGTTTCCACTGCCGAGGACTTCGAGGCCATGAAAAAGGCCGGCAGCGAAGGCCAGGTTCCATTGCTGCTGGTTGGGCGTTCGCGCCAGATCGGTTTCGAGCAGGGTACATGGGACAACACGCTGACCGAAGCCGGTTACCCGACCGAGAAGATGCTGCCGCAGGGCTATTCGAACCCGCCGCCGACACCGGCCGCGCCGCCGCGCGGTCCAAGCGCCGAAGAAGTCGCCAAGGCCGAAGCCGATCGCGCTGCTGCCGCAGCGGAAAAGGCACGCCGCGAGCGCGATACGCCGCAGAACGCACCGCCGAACTTCCGTTTCTGAGACGCTTCAACAACAATGACGCAGATTGATTTCCACAGCGGCGTGCCGGATAAGGTTGCCTATGCCTGCCGCCTGCTGCGTAAAGCCTACGCCAGCACGCCCCGCATCGTCGTGATGACCGAAGATGCGGCGCAACTGGCGCAGCTGGACAAGGCCCTGTGGACCTTCTCCGCCACCGATTTCCTGCCGCACGCCCACGCCAACGATCCGCTGGCGCCCGATTCCGCCATCGTGCTGGTCGACAGCGACGCCACCGAACTGCCGGAAGCTGGCCTGCTGGTGAACCTGGCGCGCCGCTCACCGGCCCAGTTCGAGGCCTTCCCGCGCTTGATCGAAGTCATTTCTTCCGACGAGGAAGACGCCGCGGCGGGCCGCCTGCGCTATGCTGCCTACAAACGCCAGGATTTCCCGCTCAAACACCTCACTGTAGGCAAGTAGTTTATGAACCAGCCTTTTGACGCCAGCATCCCCGTCTTGACCGAAATCGTGAAAGACGAGCCGCCAGCCGCCCCACAGCCTGCGCTGGATGGCGCGATGGACTGGGAAGCGCTGGAGCGCCGTATCTCCGAGCAGGTGCTGCAACAGCTGTCCAACCGCGTCGATTTCGTGCTGGAGCAGCGCATCAAGGACAGCATGGCCGAAGTCCTGGACCATGCACTGCAGGCCCTGACGGCGGAAATCCGCGAAGGCCTGCACGACACCATCGGCAAGATCGTCACCCGCGCCGTGCAGCAGGAAATCACACACCTGCAGGCCGGTTCCAGCAGCCAGAAATAATTCCCTCTTTGCCATTCGGGGTTTTTGCTGTATTTTCTCTGGCAAATCTGACTTTTTTGACTGGAGCCCCCGATGCAGTTCAAGAACAAGTTCATCCCTGTTGCCATCGCCCTGGCATTTGCCGGCAGCGCCTACGCCCAGGACACCATCAAGATCGGCCACGTGGCCCCGGTTTCCGGCCCTAATTCCCACCTGGGCAAGGACATGGAAAACGGCGCCCGCATGGCCGTAGAAGACCTCACCGCCAAGGGCGTCAAGATCGGCGGCAAGCCGGTCAAGTTCGTGATCCAGTTCGAAGACGATGCGGGCGACCCGAAACAGGGCACCACCGCGGCGCAAAAGCTGGTGGACGCCAAGGTCCAGGGCGTGATCGGTCACCTGAACTCCGGCACCACCATCCCGGCTTCGAAGATTTACTATGACGCCGGCATCCCGCAGATTTCCCCTGCCGCCACCTCGCCGGTGTACACCAAGCAGAAATTCAATACCGCCTTCCGCGTGGTCGCCAACGACAACAAGCTGGGCGGCACGCTCGGCGGGTATGCCGTGAAGAACCTGGGCGCCAAGAAGATCGCAGTGATCGACGACCGCACCGCTTACGGCCAGGGCGTGGCCGACGAATTCGTCAAAGGCGCCAAGAAAGCCCTGCCAAGCGTGCAAGTGGTTGGCAAGGAATTCACCAACGCCAACGCCACCGACTTCAACGCCATCCTGACCAACATCAAGTCCAAGAATCCTGACCTGGTGTTCTTCGGCGGTATGGACTCGGTCGGGGGCCCGCTGCTGCGCCAGATGAAGGCGCTGGGCATCAACGCCAAATTCATGGGCGGCGACGGCGTGTGTACCGATGCGCTGTACCGCCTGTCCGCAGGCGCCGCCGCCGACGGTGTGGTGACCTGCGCCGAAGCGGGCGGCGTGACTGCCGACATGCAGAAGAACATGGACGACTTCCGTGCCCGTTACAAGAAGAAGTACGGCCAGGAAGTCCAGCTGTATGCGCCGTATGTGTACGACGCCATCATGACCATGGCCGACGCCATGGAAAAAGCCAATTCGTCCGAGCCTGCAAAATACCTGCCGGTTCTGGCCAAGATCAAGCACCAGGGCGTGACCGGTGCGATTGAGTTCGACCAGTTCGGCGACATCAAGGACGGTGCGCTGACCCTGTTCACCTACAAGGGCGGCATCAAGACCAAGATGGAAGTGGTCAAGTAATACACGAGAATTATCGGGGGGAGCCCGTGGGCCGCCAGCCAGCATGGCGGCCCATTTTCGTTTCAGGAGAAAGTGCAATGCAAACCAAAACCATCATCGCTGCCATCGCTTTGGCCTTTGCTGGCGCCGCAAGCGCCCAGGAAGTGGTCAAGATCGGCTACGTCGGCCCGCTGTCCGGCCAGTCCGCCCACCTGGGCAAGGACAACCAGAGCGGCGTGCGCATGGCGGTGGAAGACTTGAACGCCAAGGGTTTCAAGGTCAATGGCAAGGCGGTCAAGTTCGAGATGGTGTCAGAAGACGATGCGGGCGACCCTAAACAGGGTACCTCGGCCGCGCAGAAACTGGTCGACGCCAAAGTACAGGGCGTGATCGGCCACCAGAATTCAGGCACCACCATCCCTGCGTCCAAGATCTACTACGACGCTGGTATCCCGCAGATTTCCGCCTCGTCCACCAGCCCGGTGTACACCAACCAGGGTTTCAACACCACGTTCCGCGTGGTGGCGAACGACTTCAAGCTGGGCAGCTCGCTGGGCAAATACGCGACGCAGAAACTTGGCGCCAAGCGCATCGCGGTGATCGATGACCGTACTGCCTACGGCCAGGGCGTGGCCGCCGAATTCCTGAAGGAAGCCAAGAAAGGCGCCGGTGTGCAGATCGTTGACAAGCAGTTCACCACCGACAAATCGACCGATTTCAACGCCATCCTGACTTCGATCCGCGCCAAGAACCCGGACCTGGTGTTCTTCGGCGGCATGGACTCGGTGGGCGGCCCGCTGCTGCGCCAGATGAAGGCGCTCGGCATCAAGGCCAAGCTGATGGGCGGTGACGGCATCTGCACCGAAGCAATGCCAAAGCTGTCGGGCGGCGCCGACGACGTGGTGGTATGCGCGGAAGCCGGCGGCGTGACCCCGGAGCAGGAGAAGAAACTGGACGAATTCGCCGGCCGCTTCAAGAAACGCTACGGCTACGACGTGCAGATCTACGCGCCGTACGCCTACGACGCAACGATGGCGATTGCCCACGCGATGGCGGACGCCAAGTCGACCGATCCAGCCAAGTACCTGCCCTTCCTGAAGAAGGTCAAGCATGACGGCATCAGCGGCACCATTGCCTTCGACGCCAAGGGAGATATCAAGGATGGGGCGCTGACGCTGTTCGGCTACAAGGCCGACAAGAAAGTGCGTATCGAAGTCATTAAATAAAAAAAGCCGGGCTAGCCCGGCTTTTTTATCTCGTCCTCAATTCATTTCTGGGTCAGGATCCATTTCACCAGGGTCTTGGCTTCCGCTTCACTCACCTGTGGGTTGGCTGGCATTGGGACTGCGCCCCACACGCCCGAACCGCCCTTCATGACTTTCGCAACCAGCTTGGCTTCAGCATCCTTCTGGCCTGCGTACTTGGCTGCGACATCCTTGTATGCCGGGCCAACCAGCTTGGTGGCCACTGCGTGGCAAGCCATGCAGTTCTTGGCTTTGGCCAGGTCAGCGTTTGCGAAAGCGGCCTGCGACGAGAAAGCCGCGGTAACCAGGAAACCAACCAACAGTGAACGTTTCATTTTCATCTCCAGGAAAAAAACTGCCACAATTCTACTCCACAACGCGCGCTGCGTATTATGGGTTGACCGTTAGCTGGATATTGCTATGATGGAATACTAAGGAGTTTTCCATGCCCATTATTCTATTGATAATCGCCCTTGGGGCACTGAAGTATTTTGAAGTCTGGAAGTTTGCCGAGATGTCGTGGTGGTGGGTCATCGGCGTCATGGGTTTTGCCTTTGTCTGGTTCGAAATTGTCGAACCGATGCTGGGCCTCAACAAGCGCAAGGCCCACAACGTCGACGAGCAACGCCGCAAAGACCGTGTCAAGAAGACTTTCGACGACATGAAGAAACGTAAGTAAGGGTATCGCCATCCGCAGGTACGACGATGCGGCTGGCCAGACCTGCGCCTTGCGCCTGCTGCTGTAGCGCTGCCCTCTGAACCGGGCAGTGGCTCAGCGCCTCAAGATGGTTTGCTACCACGATGCCTTGCGCGGCGTGGGCAAACCGCAACACCTCCCCAATGCCCATGATGATTTCGTGGCCCAGGTCGAACCTGGCGCCGCCGGCCGGCACCACGCTGACCTCGGGCTGGTGCTGCGCGAGGAAATCGAGCACCTCCTGCGTCAGGATGGTATCGCCCGACAGGTACAGGCTCGGTTCTCCCGGCATCTCGATGAAATAGCCCACGCCGTGCTCCATCATCAGGCTGACCAGGCCCTTGCCGTGACGGCAGTTCACGGTCCTGATGCGGCCTTCAAAAAACGGCTGCGGCTCGTGATGGTTCGGCGCGAGCGGCTGCACGTTCAGGCCGCGCTGGCGCAGGTGCGGTTCATCATGCGGGGTGCAGATGACAGGGATCTGCTTGCGGCGCAGCCAGGCCTTGGCGGCGCGGTCCAGGTGGTCGAAATGCCCCTTCTGGCAATGCGTGATCAGGCAATGCGTGACCGTTTCCAGGATGGCGTCCGTCACCGGCGGCAGTTCGACGATCGGGTTGCGTGTCCTTTCCCCTAGCAGCTTGAGCGGCGGCAGCGCCCCCTTTGGCGCCAGCATTGGGTCGACGAGTATCTTGTGCGGGCCGAACTCGATGACGGCCGTCGCGTTGCGAAGTTGAGTGATTTTCATGCCGAAATTGTGCGCTCCGCCGGCGCGCCCTACAATGGCATGATCTGACACAAACCATCCATTTCCAGCCATGCGTATCGGCCTGCTGCTGTACCCCGATTGCCTGCCCGCCGGCCTGTTCGGCGCCATGGACCTGCTGCACGCAGCCAACCTGCGCGCGGGCCAAGCCCTGTTTGAACCGGTCTTCGTCGCAGCGCGAGCGGGTAAGGTCGATTGCGCGCACGGCCAGCAACTGAATGCCGCCCTCGCCCTTGGCGATGCCGCCCTGGACGCGTTGCTGGTGCCGGGCTTCTGGGGCCAGTCGCTGGGCCACGCCGCGCGCACGCTCGATGCAAATGCCGGCCTGGTGGCCGCCATCGCGGCCCTGCCGCGCCGGGTGCAGCTCTGGTCCTACTGCACCGGCGTGTGCCTGGCGGCCGGTACCGGCCGGCTGGACCGGAAGGCGGCAACGATTACCTGGTGGCTGGCCGATTTCGCGGCGAAGGCCTTCCCCAAGGTGGGCTGGCAATTCGATCGGACGCTGGCGTTCAATGAACGCAATGCGACGGC
>JBCNOX010000203.1:0-8245 GCA_039593645.1 Pseudoduganella sp. | reverse complement strand
AGGGCTGAAGGAGGCCATGGATTGGTACGTCCGCCACCTGGCCCCGCAAGAATAATTAACGAGACATGGCCGGAAGGCTCCGCGCGCTTTCATGGCCAGCATGAGCAGCAAAGCGGGAGGGAAGAAAAATGCTAAGAATCTCCAATCACTACATTTCCAAGGTTGTCTTCAGCCTGCTTTTCCTGGAGGTGTTGATCCTGATTGGCTCGTTCTACGCTGGTGCCGGCCTGCGATTTTTCGACGGTGACCAGTTCGCCATACCGAAGCTCGACCACTTCTTCATGTCGGCCTGCATCTTTGCCGCCGCCATCGTATTCAGCATGTCTGCGCTGGGCATGTACCAGATCAATTTCCAGGAAGGCTTGCGCAATCCCTTCTTCCTGCAATTGATGCCTTCCTTTGCCATGGGCTTTTGCATCCTGACCCTGGTGTTCTACCTGGCGCCGGACCTGTATTTCGGGCGCGGCATCCTGGTGCTGGTATTCATCATTTCCGGCGCCGGCATCCTGCTGGCGCGCGCCATGTTCATGAAGACATCGCGCACGCATTTCCTCGCCACCCGCATCATCTTCCTCGGCAGCGGCGCCATGGCCAAGGAATGCGGCGAACTGGCCACGCGCGAAACCAATTACCGCCGCTACGACGTGGCCGGCTATGTGGCGGTGCCGTCGGAAGAAATCTGCGTGCCGCAGAACCAGCTGCTGCACCTGCCCGAAGGCGGCTCGCTGGTTGCTCTGGCAAACGCCCAGCGCGTATCGGAAATCGTGGTTTCGGTACAGAACCGCCGCGGCGGCGCCTTCCCGATCAAGGAGCTGCTCGAATGCAAGCTGTACGGCATCCAGGTCACCGATGCCGCCACCTTCTTCGAGCGCGAAACCTACCAGATCCGGGTCGAATCGGTGCAGCCTTCCTGGCTGGTGTTCGGCGGCGGCTTCGACCAGAGCTTCATGCGCACGTTCATGAAGCGTACCGTGGACGTGCTGGCCAGCTTGTCGCTGCTGGTGGTGTCCTTGCCTGTCATGATCCTGACCGCGATTGCCATCGTGATCGAAGATGGCGCGCCGATCTTCTACTCGCAGGAGCGGGTCGGCCGGGACGGCCGCGTGTTCCGCGTGCTGAAGTTCCGCAGCATGTTCAAGAATGCGGAAAAGAACGGCACCCCGCAATGGGCGGCCAAGAACGACCCGCGCATCACGCGCGTGGGCAATATCATCCGCAAGCTGCGCATTGACGAACTGCCGCAGATCCTCAATGTGCTGAAGGGCGAAATGTCCTTTGTCGGGCCGCGTCCGGAGCGTCCTTACTTTGTCGAGCAGCTGACAGAGCGCGTGCCTTACTACAACGTGCGCCACAGCATCAAGCCGGGCATCACCGGCTGGGCCCAGGTGCGCTATGGCTATGGCGATACGGTCGAAGACGCGCTGCAGAAACTGCAGTACGACCTGTACTATGTCAAGAACAACAGCCTGCTGCTCGATGTGCTGGTCCTGATCGATACCATCAAGGTGGTCATGTTCAGGGGAGGCCGCTAAGGACATGGAGGCCTGATGCCGACCAGTATCACCGCCTTCAGTTACGCCAGCGCTGCGCTGGCGTTTCTGTTATTTAGCGTGCTGGTCCTGACCGGCTGGCGCCAGCGCCCCGACCAGCGCCCGCACCAGCGCGTGCTGGCGACGGCCTCGCTGCTGACGGTGCTGTGGGGCGGCGTGATGGCCAGCGCCACGGTGGTGCCGTGGGCGGCCTGGGTATTGCACGGCGCCGAATGGCTGCGCAATGCAGGCTGGACGGCCGTGCTGCTGGCCATGCTGGGCCTGTGGCAGCGCAGCGCGCGGACCTTCCAGGCCGCGCTCGCGGTGTATGGCGCCATGCTGCTGGCCAGCCTGCTGGCACAGCAGTTGCCGGCCGGCCTGTCGTTCCACATCCTGGCCATCGGCCGCCTCGGCATCGCGGTGCTTGGCATGCTGCTGGTCGAGCAGCTCTATCGCGACCGCAGCGTGCAGGTGCGCTGGGCCATGAAGTTCATCTGCCTGGGCCTGGGCGCGCTGTTTGCCTACGACTTCTACCTGTACAGCGACATGCTGTTGCTGCGCGAGCTCGACCCCGAACTGTGGGCGGCGCGCGGCCTGGTCAATGCCCTGATCGTGCCGCTGCTGGCGATCTCGCTGCTGCGGCGCGCGTCCTGGCCATCCCAGCTGGCGGTGTCGCGCCGCATTGCCTTCCATTCGGCCGCCCTGCTCGGTTCGGCGGTCTACCTGCTGGCGATGAGCATGGCGGCCTACTACCTGCGCTTTGTCGGCGGCTCGTGGGGCGGACTGATGCAGCTGGCCTTCCTGTTTGGCGCCACCTTCCTGCTGGCCGGCGTGCTGTTTTCGGGTTCCTTCCGCGCCTGGCTGAAAGTCTTCATCAGCAAGCATTTCTACCGCTACAACTACGACTACCGCGAAGAGTGGCTGGCGTTCACCCGCACCCTGTCGGCCACTGGCCCCAACCTCGGCGAGCGCACCATTTCCGCCCTGGCCGAACTGGTGGAAAGCCAGGGCGGCGCACTGTGGGTGCGGCGCGAACAGCGCTTCGAGCCGCTGGCGTCCTGGCATGTGCAGCCCCAGCAGGCGAGCGAACCGGCCGATTCCGCCTTTTGCCAATTGATGGAAAGCAAGCAGTGGCTGGTCGAAGTCGCCGCCCACGCCTTGCACGACCCGGAAGTGCCGCTGCCGGCCTGGCTGCAAGCCTTCCCCAAGGCCTGGCTGGTGGTGCCGCTGCTGCTGCAGGGGCGGCTGGCCGGCTTCGTGGTGCTGATGGCCGCGCGCAGCGAGGTCAAGCTCAACTGGGAAGTGCTGGACTTGCTGAAAATCGCCGGCACCCAGGCCGCCTCCTACCTGGCGCAGCAGGAAGCCGACAATGCGCTGATGCTGGCGCGCCAGTTCGATTCCTTCAACCGCCTGTCGACCTTCGTGGTGCATGACCTGAAGAACCTGGTGGCGCAGTTGTCGCTGATGACCGCCAACGCGGAAAAACATGCCGACAATCCGGAGTTCCAACGCGATATGATGGAGACCGTGACCCTGTCGGTGCAAAAGATGAAACTGATGCTGCAAAAGCTCAGCCGTACCGCCTCGCCCGAGCGCGCCGTGCCGCAAGACATGGGCCAGCTGCTGGCGCAAGCGGTGGCGCTGAAGGCGGCATTCGAGCCCAAGCCCACGCTGCAGCTGACCGAGGCGGGGTTGAAAGTGCTGGCCGAAGGCGAACGCCTGGAGCGCGTGCTGGGCCACCTGATCCAGAACGCGATCGAAGCCACGCCGCGCGACGGCAAGGTCTGCGTGCGCCTGGCGCGCGACGGCGACAGCGTGCTGGTAGAGGTGGCCGACACCGGCACCGGCATGAGCGAAGAATTCATCCGCGAGCGCCTGTTCAAGCCGTTCGACTCGACCAAGTCGGCCGGCATGGGCATCGGCGCCTTCGAAAGCCGGGAATATATCCACCAGCTTGGTGGAACACTGCAGGTGCGCAGCGCCCCGGAACAAGGCACCACATTCACGGTCAGCCTGCCGCTGTACCGCCAGCAAACCATTGAACAAGCCGCCTGAAGGCGCAAGGACCTGTTGTGAGCCAGAGCAAACCGAAACTGTTGATTATCGAGGACGACCCCGGCCTGCAAAAGCAGCTCAAGTGGAGTTTCGACGACTACGACGTGGTGGTGGCGGGCGACCGTGAAGCCGCCCTGGCCCAGTTGCGCCGCCATGAACCGGCCGTCTGCACCATGGACCTCGGCCTGCCGCCCGACCCCGATGGCGCCACCGAAGGCCTGGCCACGCTGCAGCAGATCCTGGCGCTGGCGCCGGACACCAAGGTCATCGTCCTGACCGGCAACCAGGACCGCGCGCATGCGGTGCAGGCGATTGCCATGGGCGCCTACGACTTCCACCAGAAGCCCTGCGAGCCGGAACTGCTGTCGCTGGTCATCAAGCGTGCCTTCTTCCTGCACGGCCTGCAGCAGGAAAACCGCCGCATGCAGCAGGGCGGCGCGGATACCCCGCTGGCCGGCATCATCTCGCGCGACCCGGGCATGCTGAAAGTGTGCCGCCAGGTGGAGAAAGTGGCGCCCAGTTCGGCCACCACCATGGTGCTGGGCGAATCGGGCACCGGCAAGGAAGTGATCGCCCGCGCACTGCACCAGGGCAGCCCGCGCGCCAAGGAGCGCTTCATGGCCATCAACTGCGCCGCGATTCCGGAAACCCTGCTCGAATCGGAGCTGTTCGGCTACGAGAAGGGCGCCTTCACCGGCGCCGTCAAGCAGACCAAGGGCAAGGTGGAAGCGGCCAATGGCGGCACCTTCTTCCTCGACGAGGTGGGCGACCTGCCGATGCCGCTGCAAGCCAAGCTGCTGCGTTTCCTGCAGGAGCGCGTGATCGAGCGCGTCGGCGGCCACGAGGAAATCCCGGTCGACGTGCGCATCGTCTGCGCCACCCACCAGAACCTGAAGGAACTGGTGAAGGCCGGCCGTTTCCGCGAAGACTTGTACTACCGCTTGTCCGAGATTGTACTGACCATCCCGCCGCTGCGCGAGCGCGACGGCGACGCGGTGCTGCTGGCGCAGCACTTCAAGAACCGCTTCTGCGCCCAGGAAGGGCGCGGCAACCTGCACTTCAGTCCCGATGCGCTGGCGCAGATCGCCCACCACGACTGGCCGGGCAATGTGCGGGAAATGGAAAACTGCATCAAGCGCGCCATCATCATGGCCGACGGCCCGGCCATCACGGCCGACGACCTGGGCCTGTCCGGCGCGCCGGTGGAAGAGGAACCGTTCAACCTGCGCCAGGTGCGCGACGAAGCCGAATACCGCGCCATCGTGCGCGCCCTGGCCCGCGTCGAAGGCAATATCGTCAAGGCTTCCGAACTGCTGGGCGTGTCGCGCCCGACCTTGTACGACCTGCTCGAGCGTCACGCCATCAAGGCATCGTCCTGATCCAGCGCTGCCAGGACAGCGCGCAGCGGATGCTGCTGCCCGGCCGCCAGCTGTTCGACCTGGTGCAGGCGTTCTTTCGCCACCGGCCAGGGAAAGGTGCCGCAGGCGGCGCGTCCATGGCAATGCACTTCCTGCATCAGCGCGTGCGCCTCGGCCGCTGACTTGGCGAACACTGTCTGCAACACGGTCACGACGAATTCCATGGGCGTGAAATCGTCATTGAGCAGGAACAGCTGGACCGCGGCAGTCTCATTCGGCGGCCCGCCGGGGGCCGCCGCGGGAAGCGGGTACGCTGCATTGGTCAGATAGCACACCAGCGCGTAGCGCGAAACGCCATGCCGCGTCAGGACTTCCCGGGCCGCGCCAGCGGCATTATCGAGGATCGACAGCAGCAGGTCGGTATCCTCGACCGACTTGGGCGGTGCCACGCGCAAGAGGGCGCGCATCAGCACGTGCTCGACTTCCGGGGCCGTGTGCGGGACGATGCGCGGCAGGCCGATACGCGCCAGTGACTTCAGCATCTTCCTCACGCTGCCACCCAGGCTGGGCCCGGGCCTTTCCGGCAGCGCGGCTTCCCGCCGCAACATGTCTTCCAGCGCAGTGCGCAGCGCGGCCCGGTTCTCCCGCTCCAGGCTGGCGTACAGGAAGGCGGCGACGCCCGGCTGGTCCAGCAGCGCCGCCAGCAAGTGCTCAAGCGTGATGCGCGGGCGCTGCTCGTCCCGCGCTGCGCGGAACAAATCCTGCAAGAGATCTTCCACAGCGGCGGCGATGTGCGGCGTAGCGCTCATGGCGGCCAATCAGGCCAGGCTGGCGGCATCGGCATCGAGGCCGGCGCGGTCCCGTTGCCGCCTTACCTTGATGCGCTTGCGGGCCGGCTTCAGGCTGCCCGCCAGGGCCACCAGCAGGAACACGATGGTCAGGCGCGGCACGTCGGTAATGGAATCGAACAGCCCCACCATCATGCAGCCGGTCAGTGCCGCCAGGCTGACGGCCGCATAGCTGTCGCCCGCCAGCCCGCGCGCCGCCATGCGCGCTCCCAGCACCAGCAGCAGGAAAGCGGTGGCCAGCGCGCCCACCCAGCCCAGTTCGAACAGCTGGTTGACTGCAAAATTCTTCACGTGCCAGGGCATGTGGTTGCGGTCGCTGCTGAAGAACCAGGAATTGTGGCCGTCGCTGAAGCTGCCATTGCGGATCAGTTCGCGGCCGCTGCCGGCCTCCACCAGGCTCACATTGTCGACCTCGAGCGGCGCCTTGTGCGAGCGGTTGTACAGTTCGAGCACCAGCGGCGCTCCCCAGCTGCTGCGCGCCGCGCGTAGCGGCAACTCGCCTTCCAGGGTTTGCCAGCCCTCGGCCAGCGGCGGCGTGTGGAATTTGACCACGCTGCAATCCTGCGGATAGATCAGCCAGCGCTGGCACACCATCGCCGCCGGCAAGGCATCGCTGCTCTTGCGCCGGATGTCGAGCTTGAAACGGTAATGCTGGCCCGGCTGTACGTCGACATGCTGCAGCATGCGCAGCACTTCGCCCCAGCCGCGGGCATATTGCGCCGCGCCCAGCAGCAGGAAGCGGTTGCCCGGCTCGTCGCTGTAGCTGAAGGTGCCCGGTACTTCGCCGTGCGTGTTCTGCCACATGTAGGCGAGCGGGAAGCGGCCCAGGCCCTGGCCGAATGCGGTGGTCATGGCCGTGTCGTCCATCATGTCGAGCGCATCGGTCCAATGCGTCACGCGCACGGCGAGGTCACTGCCGACCGTGGCAAAACGGCTGCCGGTGTAATAGCTGCTGGAAATCGGGATCAGGGCGGCAAATACGATGGCGCTGAAGAAGCTGACGGTCAGGGTGCCGCGATCGAGTTTCCATGGCCGTTGCGGCAGCAGGCGGCTGGCGCCGATGGCCAGCGCCAGCAGGATGGCCAGGGCAATGCCCGGCAGGGCTTCGTTGCCGCCGTAATGGCGCGCCACCAGGGCAGCGGCCAGGGCCTGCGCCGGCAAGGCGGCCGCCAGCAGCAGCACGCCCCAGGGGCGCTGCGGCGCCGGTCCGGCTGCCAGCAAGGCCACGCCACCGCCGGCGCACAGCAGGGCGATGGCATACGCCAGGTACGGTCCCTTGGCCAGCGGGCTGGCCGAGCCCAGCATGCCGATCAGGCCCACCAGCAGGAGCAGCACCAGGCCCAGGCCGGCGGCAGCGGCCGGTTTGGGCAGGCGCGGCGCGGCGCCGCCCAGCAGCAGGGCCGTGGCGAGCAAGCCCAGCGCGGCGCCCAGGCCGCGGTAGCCGCCGTGGGCAAACACCTGGCTCAGCACCCAGTAGCTGAGCACCAGTAACAGCAGCGAGGCGGCCATGCTGCGCGCCGTGAGCGTGCCGCCGCGCAGATGGTGGGCCGAACCGAGCACCGCGATCACCGCGCCTGCGGCGGCATACGCCAGGTAAATGTCGCGCGAGAAGGTGGTCAGGCCGGCAAACAGGCCCAGGCCCAGCGCCGCCAGTCCCAGCGCCAGGCGGCGCGGCGGCGGGTGGTTGACCAGCCACAGCGTAACGAAGGGGAAGGCCATCGCCAGGTAGGCGTCGAGCGCCGCGCCGCCCGTATGCATGGCGGAAAACGGCGCCGTCGGGCGGTAATCGCTGGAAAAATTGAATAGGCCGGGAAAGGCCATGCGCTCCCACACCACGGCCAGGCTGCAGGCCACCAGGCCCAGGATCATGCCGGGCACCAGCAGGCGCTGCAGGTTGCTGCCCTGCTCGCCGGCGGTGGCGCGCAGCAGGGGCAGCAGCAGTACCGGCCACAGCACGCCTTTCAGCACGCGCAAGCCGTTATAGGGGCTGGTGTAATTGGCGAAGGAATTGGCGTCGAGCGGCGCCAGCGGCATCACGCCGCGCCAGGCCGCCACCAGGTAGCACAGCACGAACAGGCCGAGCGCAAAGCGCGCCAGGCCGGGCAGCTTGGTCGGCGCCGGCTCGCGCCCCACGGCCCAGTAGCCGGCTGCGCAGGTGGCCAGCAGCAGCAAGTCGAGTTCTTCCAGGAAGAACCAGCCGGTCCAGGGCGCAAAGTCCAGCACCGGTAACAGGGCCGGTACCGCCAGCAGCCAGGCTTGCGGGCGCCACAGCAGCAGCGCCATATAGCCGCTGAGCAGGATGGCCAGCGGCAGGCGCGGCGCCGGATAGACGCTGGCGGCGGCCATCAGGAGCACCAGGGCAGCGAGCGCGGCGCCGCGCCGCCACAGCAGCCGCATCATGGCTTGACGGGAATTGCCTGCTCGGCCCGTGCGGCGCTGTTGCCGGGCTTGGCTT
>JBCNOX010000202.1:0-8257 GCA_039593645.1 Pseudoduganella sp. | reverse complement strand
CAGCATGACCGTCAGCGATACCCAGGCTGACGTAGTGGACCTGAATCTGAAAGGGGCCGGCCAGATTGCGATCTCCGGCCAGAGCAAGCAGCTGTTCGCAAAACTGGGCGGCATCGGCAGCCTCGACGCGAAGCAGCTGCAAAGCGAAAGCGTGGACGCCGACATGACCGGTCTTGGCAGCGCCACCTTCAACGCAAAAACTTCCGCCAACCTGCGCCTGAGCGGCATGGGTTCGGCAACGGTGTACGGCAAGCCGGCCAACCGCCAGTCCACTGCACGTGGCCTCGGCAGCGTGTCCTGGAACTGACGCCAACGATTCCCTACCAACTCGTGAGATGTTTCACGGTGCTTGCCGCCCGCTAACCCCGGGCGGCTTTTTTATTCCCGCGTCCTTGCCGAGGACGATGCGCAGTTGGGGCTCGCCGCTGCCGCGGATTTCAACCCGCGTCTCTTCCACGTTGAAGGGAATGGTGTTCGTCAGGCGCACCACCTGCATCCCTTCGGCCCGCAGGCGCTGCGCCACAGCGGCAGCCATGCCGCGAATGCCGTTGCCGTTGCTGACTTCCAGCCGCGTTGGCGATGGACTTGGCGATGCCGATGGCGGCACGCCAGCCGCACGCGGCGCGCGCGCCGGGCGCTCGACCCGCGCGACTTCAACCAGCCCTGCGCCGACCTGCCGCACTTCAACGCGCGCCATCCCTTCCGGCCACAGTCCTCCCGCAACTTCGCCGTTCTTTTCAATACGAGCTCCCTCCTCCCGCTCGCGCAACAGGCGTGCGTGCCGCATTGCCTCCAGCGCACGACCGCTGTCACCAGTCACCTCCAGCAGCGCAGCCAGGCGCTCCCAGGCAACCGCGCTGGATGGCGCCATCAGGCAAGCGCGTTCCAACGCTGCCCGCGCTTGCTCCGGGTGCCCGCCAAGGTAGTATGCGTAGCCAAGATCGCCCAGCAGGGCCGCGCCGGGGGCACGCCGCGCGCGTTCCTCCAGCAAGGCAATCGCTTCTTCGTAGCGCCCATCCCCGGCCAGCGCAGCGGGCGCGGAAGAAGGGGGCGGCGCCGCTCTCACAATGGCGGGAGCCGGCGGCAACACCGGCATGCTGCACGCCGCCACCATTCCCACGCATGCTGCAACAATCGTCTTACGCATGACAATCTCCTAACGCGCCTTTTGCGACGCAGGGTGCAACACGGCTTTCATCTGGATCGAAGCGGGGCCCAGCAAAACGATCATCAGTGCCGGGAAGATGCAGAAGATCAGCGGGAACAGCAATTTGAGCGCCACCTTCGCCGCGGCCTCCTGCGCCACCACCGCGCGCTTGCGGCGCAGGTTGTCCGCATGCACGCGCAATGAGTCGCCCATGCTGGTGCCGAAACGCTCGGCCTGCACCAGCATCGCCACCAGCGCATCCACGTCCTCGACGCCGCTGCGCAGGGCCAGGTTGCGCAGCGCGCGCTCCTTGGAAAAGCCGGACCGCATCTCGATCAGCACCAGTTGCAACTCCTGTGCCAGCGCCAGGCTCTTGATGTGGATTTCGCCGGCAACCTTGGCCAGTGCGCGCTCCATGCTGAGGCCTGCTTCGACGCAGATGGTCAGCAGGTCCAGCGCATCGGGCAGGCTTTCGAAGATATCGCGCTGGCGCGTTTCGGCGCGGCGGGCCAGCACTCCGTTCGGCAGGTAGTAGCCGATCGCGGCACTGGAGAACAGCACCAGCAGCAGGTGGCCACTGCGCGCTGCCAGCCCAGCCACCAGCGCCGGCAGGGCCAGGGCCAGCAAGGTCTTGGCGGCGAAGTACAGCTTCGGCGCGGCCGGATGACGCCAGCCCGCATTCATGAAGCGCGTGCGCAATGCCGACTGCTCCCAGCCGTCTTCCGGCAGCGACAGGCGACTGAACGGTTCGGCCACCCGCGCCACTTTTTCGATCCACTCGCCCTGCCCTGGCGCGGGCGCCGCTTCGGCGGCGCCGGTGAATGACTTCAGGCGTTCGCGCAGCGGCACGCTGGAAAGGGCCAGCATGGCCCATAGCGCCAGGCCTGCCACGACGACAAACACCAGCAGCAGGAACATGACGCTGCGGATTTCGGCGCCGCTCATACCCGCACCCTGATGACCTGGCGCATCCACAGCATGCCGACCACCATGGCGCAGGCGCCGTACCACAACATGCGCTGGCCGTTCGGGTCCTGCCACAGGACCGCGCTGTATTTCGGATTGGTGACCTGCATCGCCGCCATCAGGCCGATCGGCATCAAGGTCAGGACCCAGGCCGACATGCGCCCTTCCGCCGACATCACGCGCACCTGCGCCAGCAGTTGCAGGCGCGCGCGCGTCATGCGTGACACATTGTCCAGCAATTCGGCCAGGTTGCCGCCCGATTCGCGCTGGATCAGCACTGCAATCACCAGGTAGCGCAAGTCGGTCAGCGGCACCCGGGCCGCCAGGTTGTGCAGGGCGTCCTGCATGGTGACGCCGAAATTGACTTCCTCATAGGTGGTGCGAAACTCACCGCCCAGCGGATCGGCCACTTCGTCGCCGGCCATCTGCATCACGTTGGCAAAGGAGTGGCCGGCGCGCAGCCCGCGCGCCAGGAAATCGGCCATCTCCGGCAGCTGCGACTCGATGCGGCGCACGCGGGCGGCGCGGGAACGCAGCAGCACCATGGCCGGCGCGGCCAGGAACAGCAGGCCGACGATGAGCGATGGCAGCGGCGGCATGTGCAGGACGGCCGCCACCAGCAGGCCCGCCAGCACGGCGCCGCCCTGCACTTGCAGGAAGCGCGCCACCTGCCAGCGCAAGCCGGACTGCAACAGCAGCCGGTCCAGCGCGCCGCTCTGCGGAATGCGGCGCAGCATGGCGTCCAGCGGCGGCGAGTTCGCGTAGCGGCGCTCCTTGAGGATGCTGATGCCGCCCCCCGCGCTGTCGGTGCGGCCCGACATCAGGCGCAGGCGGCGGGCAATGCGCTGTGCGCTGTTGCCGTGGGTGCTGCTCCACCATAGCCAGACGCCCTCGCACAGGCAGATCACGGCAGCAAATAGCAGGACGGAAAAACCAGTCCAGGCGAAATCCATGGCGGCCTCCTTATTCGTACACCCTGCCGGGATCGAAGACGCTGTCCGGCACCGGCACCCCGAACATGCGCAGGCGTTCGGCAAAGCGCGGCCGCACTCCGGTGGCGTAGTAATGCCCCTGCACCTTGCCCTGCGCGTCGACGCCGGTCTGCTCGAAGTGGAAGATCTCGTGCATGGCCACGGTGTCGCCTTCCATGCCGGTAACCTCCTGCAGGCTGACCAGCTTGCGCGTGCCGTCGGTCAGGCGCGACAGCTGCATCACCACCGTGATGGCAGAGCAGATCTGCTGGCGTGCGGTACGCGGTGTCAGGTTGGCGCCCGCCATGCCGACCATGCTCTCCAGCCGCGACAACGCATCGCGCGGCGAATTGGCGTGGATGGTGGCGAACGATCCTTCGTGGCCGGTGTTCATGGCCTGCAGCATGTCGATCGCTTCGGCGCCGCGCACTTCGCCCAGGATGATGCGGTCGGGCCGCATACGCAGCGCATTGCGTACCAGGGCGCGCTGCGTGACCTCGCCCTTGCCTTCCACGTTCGGCAAACGCGTTTCGAGGCGCACGATGTGCGGCTGGCGCAGTTGCAGCTCGGCCGCATCCTCGATGGTCACGATACGTTCGCTGGCCGGGATATAGCCGGACAATACGTTGAGCAGCGTGGTCTTGCCGCTGCCGGTGCCGCCCGAAATCAGCACGTTCAGGCGCGCCTGGCCCAGCGCCTTCAGTACTTCCGACATCGGCGGCGTCAGGCTCTTGAACTCCAGCAGTTTCTCCATCGACAGCGGCTGCGCCGAGAAGCGGCGGATCGACAGGATAGGGCCGTCCACCGCCAGCGGCGGGATGATGGCGTTGACGCGCGAGCCGTCCGGCAGGCGGGCGTCGACCATCGGGCTCGATTCATCGACGCGCCGGCCCACGCGCGATACGATCTTTTCGATGATCTTCATCAGGTGCGTGTTGTCATGGAAGCTGATGCCAGTCAGCTCCAGCCGGCCGGTGCGCTCGACATAGACCTGGGCGTGGGTATTGACCAGGATGTCCGACACGCCGGGATCGGCCAACAGCGGCTCCAGCGGGCCGAAGCCGAGCATCTCGTTCTGGATGTCGAGCACCAGCTTGTGGCGCTCGCCCTGGTTCAGCACAATGCGTTCGTCGTCGACGATGCGCGCCACCAGCAGCGCCAGTTCGTGCTTGAACTGTTCGGGCGTCAGGCGCTTCAGGCGTTCCAGGTCGATGCGCTCCAGGATCATCTGGTGCATGGACTTCTTCAGCTCCTGGTAGGCGCCGTCGGCCATTGCCGGTGCGCTCGGCGCCTGCTGTCCATCGGCGCCCAGCGCCAGGCGTTCTCGCAAGCTCATGTCAGCCTCCCATCGAAGTTTCGGCGCGGCCGAACAGCCGGTCGAACAGGCCCTTGCTCTCGGGCAGGCGGCGTTCGGTCACCGCCTCCACCAGTTCCGCCAGGCTGCGCGCCACCGGGCTGCTGCGCGCCAGCTGCAGCAGCGGAATGCCCTGGTTGACCGAATCGGTGGCGGACAGGTAATCGTTGGGCACCGTATGCAGCACGTCGGCGCCGAGCGCCTGCTCCAGGTCGGCCAGCCGCAGCTTGCCGCCTTTCTCGTAGCGGTTGACGATCAGCCGCGTGCGCTCGTGCGGATAGCCCAGCGAGCGGAAGATGTCGAGCAGGCGGCGCCCGTCGCGGATATCGGGCAGCGCCAGTTGCAGCACCGGGTAGATGGCGTCCGCCTGGTCCAGCGCGCGCAGCGACAAGGCGTCGATCTGGCGCCCCACATCCAGCAGCACGTAGTCGTAATGCTGGCGCGCGATGCGCAGGATGGCGTCGATGTGCTCGGGCTTCATCTGGGTCGCGAGCGCCGGGTCGTCGGCGGCCGCCAGCACGCCGTAGCCGGGCGCCACATGCACCAGGCAAGATTCCAGGAAGGCCGCGTCAAGGCGGCCGATCTGGCTGCAGATATCGGACAGGGTCATGGCCGGCTTCTGGTCCGACACGTAGAGCGTGGCGTCGCCGAACTGGCCGTGCAGGTCCAGCAGCAGCACCTTGCGCCCGGCCAGCGCCGCCAGACCATAGCCGAAATTGGTGGCAAGGAAGGTCGCGCCGCTGCCGCCCTTGCAGGAGATGAAGGCCAGCGCCTTGCCTTCGCGCACCGCCGTCACGCCGCGCTCGATCTCGATCCGGTCCAGCGCTTCGTGCAGGGCGCGGTGCACCAGCGGCAGCGGCAGCACTTCGCGCATGCCGACGCGCATGGCGCGGATCAGCAATTCGTGCTGCGGCGCCCGCGTCAGCAGGATGAACGAGGCATCGGGGTAATGCCGCGCCAGCGGTTCCAGCAGCTCGGCCTGCGCCGGTTCCACCTCGCTGGCGTCGAACAGCACCAGCTCCGGCGGCTGCGGCAGCAGGCGCTCCACCGCATCACGCAAGTCGCGCCGCGTGGCCGCCAGCAGCAATGCCGGCAGGCGCGCCGAGCCCTGCGCCGACAGCTCCGCCTGCAACCGTTCGTCGTTGCTGATCAACAGCGCTTTCATGGGACCTCCTTTGCTTGCGGGTTCAAGGGCAAGGCGCCTGTCCGGGCGTGTAGCCAAGCGATTCGGCCGCCACCACAGTGCTGGAAGATGGCATCACGCCCGGCACCGGGACCAGTGGCAGTAACGGTTCATACTCCAGGGCGGCGCAGCCTGCGCCGTTGCCGCACAGGCGCACGCGGACGAAGCTGATGCAGCTCGGGCCATGCGAATCGCGCGCGCAGTTGATGCGGTTTGCCATCGGGCAGGCCGGCAGCAGCGGCAGCGCGGCCAGCGCGCCTGCGGCGTTCTGCCACAGGTACTCGATGCGGATACTGGCGGCGCTGACGTTGGGCGCCAGCGGCAAGGGGCTGTCATCGTCGCGGAACAGGGCCGCCCGGCGCAGCGCCTGCATGGCCGCAGGGTTGCTGAAGTCGGTGATGGCCGCGGCGCGCGCGGCGCGCTGGGTCACTTCGGGCAGCGTGTTCCACAGGAACAGCAGGCGGCCGTACTCGAACATGGCGAACAGGAAGGACATGAACACCAGGCACACCAGGCCGAATTCGACCGTGGCGTTGCCGCGCTGGCAGGCGCCCTTAGTTGCCACGGCCGACCTCTGCATACACCGATAGCGCCACCGGGTCGGCGCCGGAACCCACAATGGCCGGACTGTCGACGGTCACCAGCACACCGATCTTGGTCGGCGTACTGGTCGGCAGCAGTTCGTCGCAGTGGCCGATGTCGCACATGATTTCGAGGTGCCATGACTGGGCATCGATCCTGGCTGCGGTCAGCGTTTGGCCGATCATGTTGCGTGCGCTCTCCAGCGCCACGGTGCGCCGGGCGCTGTCATGCAGGCTCTCGATCGGTATCGTGGACAGGAAGCGCGCCGCATTGCTGGCGGCGCGGTCGGCCGCGGCGCCGTCGATAGCCAGCCGGCCCATGTTCAGCGCAAATGCCAGCAATGGCGCCAGGGCCGCCAGGACCAGGGCGGCCTCGATGGCGGCAACGCCGCGGCAGCGCGCACGCTTCAGCTTCATCGCAGCAGCTCCACGTCGGTCGCCAGCAGCGCCAGCTCGCGCGCACTGAGGATGCCGGCGAACTCGCCCGGCACCTCGGTGGCAGAGGCCTGCGCCGTCAGGAAAAAGCGCGCCACGGCCAGCACCGTGCCTTCCACGTTGACCCCGGCCGGCACCGGGCATGCCAGCAGGGGCACGTACAGCAGGCGCCGTTCCTTGCGGCCCGGATAGCCGGTGGGCGCCGTCTTGAAGCTGTTGTAGTTGTAGGGGCCGGCTGCCGGCCAACTGGTCCCGGTGCCGCTGAACGCCGGCGTTGACGGGTACAGGCTGTTCCAATTGCCGAAAACGAAGGGGTTGTTGTTGCTGCGCCTGGCGGGGCCGTAGGCCCACAGGGTGCCGTATTGCGCCGGTGGCACCGGCGGCAAGGGATAAGCGCCGTCGGCAACGGTCATCAAGGGTTTGCCGGCAGCCGGGGTGCTGCTGGCGGCCGAGGCTTGCGGCGGGTAGCTGCTGATCCAGCTGGCCAGCGCGCCACGGTACTCGCGCACATTGCTGTCCGGCGGCGCCGTGTAGGGATCGCAGGCATCGCTGCCGCCATACACGCCAAAGCGCGAATTGATCTGCTGCCACAGACCGAAGCTGCCGGCGCGGCGCAAATGCAGTGCACCGGCCAGCGAGGGGTAGGCCAGCTTGCCGACGCACATGAAGGGCGCTACCTGGCTGTCGTCGGTACTGGCTGGCACGGCGACGCCGCCGGGCGGAGTGGCTGGATCGACCAGGAAGTATTCCCCACTGCCGGCGCCGGCCGCCGGATTCAGGGCCAGCAGGTTGTAGGCGACGCCAAAGCGGAAGCCGTAGTCAATGCGCTCGTCGAGGCCGGGGCCGTTGTGGCGCGTGGCAACCGGGGTGCTGCTCGGCGCGCACACCGCCAAGGGCAGCACGCGCAAGCCGTTCGGTCCGGCCTCGGCGCGCGCGCCGACCGTCATGGCGTCGGAGCCGCCCAAGAAGCGGCCGAAAGCAACCGGCAGGACGGTGAAGGCCTCGCCCTGCCCGGCCATGTCGGCGCGCGCGTAACGCAGCCCGCTGGGCGCCGCCTGCGCTGCGCTGAAGTCCAGCCAGGGGCCGGACGGCGTGGCGGCAAACGACAGCACGGCAGTATTGAGCATGATGCGGCCGGCGACGCCGCGCACACGGCGGTTCGACAGCACCGCATCGGCACTGGAGGCGGCAGCCGAAATACCGGCCGCGGTGCCATCGAGCTGCTGGGCGGCGCTCAGCGCCAGCGCGTCGGCAATCTGCTGCAGCTGGCTTTGGCGCTGGAAGGCCATCGACAGCTCCAGCGCCAGCCCGCAGACGCCAACCGCCAGCGGCAGCACGAAGGCCGTCAGCATCAGGATCGATCCGCGCTGCCGCTGCCGGTTCATTTGCGCTCTCCCGTATCGGGCGCCGCTTCGCTGAACGATTTGCGGTAGCGGGCCTGGGCCGCCGCCGCTGCTGCACCATCGAGCCCGATGCCCTCGCCTTCCGGCTTGACCAGGTGGGCCGTGATCACGAACAGCAGTTCGCTGCGGTCGTTCTGGAAGTCGCTGCTGCGGAACAGCGCGCCCAGCACCGGAATCTCGCTGAGGAAGGGCACGCCCCTGACATTGTTCACCTGCG
>JBCNOX010000201.1:0-8326 GCA_039593645.1 Pseudoduganella sp. | reverse complement strand
CTGATCGCGCAGAACATGGGCGATATCCTCAAGTACTACCCGGACTATTCGCCGGTGTACCAGGAGGCGATCGCCGACCTGGTCGGCACCCCGGCCGAGAACATCGTGGTGGCCAACGGCATCACCGAAATCATCACGATCCTGTGCCGCGACAGCAGTGGCCCGATCCTGACTTCGGTGCCCACCTTTGGCCGCTGGACCGACCTGCCGCCGGAATTCAACATCCCGGTCCACTTCGTGCACCGCGAACGCGCGCGCGAATTCGTGATCGGAGCCGACGACGTGATCGCCCGCGCACGCGAGACCGGCGCCAAAACCGTCGTCATCTGCAACCCGAACAACCCGACTGGCGCATGGTTCAGCAGCGACGACATCCGCAAGATGGCCTACGAGCTGTCCGACATCGACACCCTGATCATCGACGAGTCCTTCATTGAATTCTCCGGCCTGGAGAGTGCAGAAGCGCTGGCGATGGAGTCGCCCAACGTCATCGTGGTGAAGAGCATGGGCAAGTCGCTCGGCTGGCATGGCGTGCGCCTGGGCTACGCGGTGGCCAACACGCGCGCCGCGGCCGAACTGCGCGCCAAAGTGCCGTACTGGAACGTCAACGGCCTGGCAGGCTTCGTGCTGAAGAACATCGGCCAGTTCAAGGAGCTCTACAAGCAAAGCTTCGTCAAGGTCGCCGAAGACCGCGAGTACATGTACCGCCAGCTGCAGACGGTGCCGGGCCTGAAGACCTATCCATCCAAGTGCAACTTCCTGTTCAGTGAACTGCCGGAAGGCGTTTCGGGCAAGCAGGTGCGCGATATCCTGCTCGAGCAGTATGGCCTGGTGATCCGCGAATGCAGCAACAAGGCCGGGTCGACCGAACAGTACCTGCGCAGCGTGGTGCGCGTGCGCGAAGACGCCGACAAGCTGGTGGCCGCGCTGACCGAAGTGCTGGCGGCCTACGCGCCGGCCGAGGCGGCATGATGGAAGCCGCACCGATGGCGCCGCAGCTGCTGGTGCGGGTCGCGCAGCGGCGCGAGGAAGCGCTCGGCATCGCCAGCTTCGAGCTGCGCGCGCTGGACGGCGGCCAGCTGCCGCCCTTCACTGCCGGCGCCCACATCGACGTGCAGGCGCCGAACGGCATCGTGCGCCAGTACTCGATCTGCAGCTCGCCGCTGGAGCGCGAGCGCTACCTGCTCGGCATCCTGGACGATCCCGCCTCGCGCGGCGGCTCACGTGCCATGCACGAGGAGATCGTCACCGACGACGTGCTGTGCATCAGCGCCCCGCGCAACCATTTCGCGCTGGTTCCCGCCGGGCGCAGCCTGCTCTTGGGCGGCGGCATCGGCATCACGCCGATGCTGGCGATGGCGGCGGAACTGGCGGCGCAAGGGCGCGACTTCGAGCTGCACTACTGCGCCCGCTCGCGCGAACGCGCGGCCTTCCTCGACCTGATTGCGCAGTCGCCGTGGTCCGATCGCGCGGTGCTGCATCTTGACGATGAAGGACCGTACCAGCTGTTCAACGCCGACGCGCTGCTGGCAGTGCCGGAGGCCGATACCCATGTGTACGTGTGCGGCCCGGCAGGCTTCATCGCCCACGTGCGCGAGCGCGCGGCGGCGCATGGCTGGCCGTCGGCGCAGGTGCATGTCGAACATTTCGCACCACCGGAGCAGGACCTGCCCGAACCGGGTGCTTTCGACGTGCGCATCGCCAGCACCGGCAAAGTGATCCGCGTCGGCGCCGACAAGACGGTGGCCGGCGTACTGGGCGAGCATGGCATCGCCATTCCGCTGTCCTGCAACGAAGGCATGTGCGGTACCTGCATCACCGGCGTGCTGGAAGGCACACCTGAACATCGCGACTGCTATTTCACCGAAGAGGAAAAGGCGCGCAATGACCAGTTCATGCCCTGCTGTTCGCGCTCCCTCGGCCAAACCCTGGTGCTCGACCTTTAAAAAAAATTGTTGCCAACAGCGGCTGAGCAGGCGGGTCTGACCCTCCTGCTCAACAGCTGCTGGCAAGTATCCACGATGACCCAAAAAAAAGGCGCCTTGCGGCGCCTAAACACTGGGAGACCTATCTCCTGTAGTGACATCGAAAAGCCCGCCGCAGCGGGCTTCGATGCATTACAGGGTAGCCATGCCGCCGTCGAACAGGATGTTCTCGCCGATCATGTACGAGGAATCGTCGCTTGCCAGGAACAGCACGGCTTTTGCGACTTCGTCTGGCTGGCCGAAGCGCGAAGCAGGCACCTTGGCCATCAGTTGGCCGGCCCACTCCTGCACCGCTTCCGGTGGCAGGCCCAGTTTGCCGTAGATCGGGGTTTCGATCAGGCCTGGGCTGATGACGTTGACGCGCACGCCGCGTGGGGTCAGTTCGGTCGACAGGGTACGTGCCAGCGAACGCACGGCCGCCTTGGTGGCGGAGTACACCGCCAGGCCAGCCACGCCCTGCTCAACCAGGGTGGTGCCGGTCAGCACCACGCTCGACGGGTTGTTCAGCATCGACAGCACGCTTTGCACGGTGTAGATCACGCCTTTGAAGTTGACGTCGACCTGGTTGTCGATGTGCTTGGCGTCGACGTCCGAGAATGGCATCGGCTGGGCGATGCCGGCATTGGCGAATACCACGTCCAGGCTGCCGAAAACCGATTTCAGCTTGGCCGCTACGCCTGCCATGTCCGAAGCCGAGGAGACGTCGGCGCGCAGCGCCAGAACGCCTTCGCCCAGCTCCTTGCCGGCCGCTTCGACGCGCTGTGCGTCCTGGCCAATGATCGCGACGCGAGCGCCTTCTTTCAGGAACAGCTTGGCCGTTGCCAGGCCGATGCCAGTGGTGCCGCCGGTGATCAGAGCGGTCTTGCCAGTCAGTCTACCCATCATCTTCTCCTTGAAAGGCCGCCCTGCAAGGGCGGCGAAAATATTGAAAAATACCGGTCCGTCTTTATTTATGTACCGATAGGTATTTAATATACCGGTTAGTATAATATTCGTCAACCAAACGAACGAATGGAGATCACCATGACGCGCGAACGCGGCCGCCCCCGCACTTTCGATATCGACCACGCCCTGGACCGGGCGGTGGAAGTGTTCTGGAAGCATGGCTATCAGGACGCTTCCCTGCACGAGCTGACCGATGCGATGGGCCTGTCGAAACCGAGCCTGTACGCGGCCTTCGGTGACAAGGAAGCCCTGTACCTGAAGGGCCTGCAGCGCTACCTGTCGCTGCTGATCGCGCGCCACGCGGCCAAGCTCAATGACGAGCCGGATGGCCGCACCGCCTTGAAAGGCTTCCTGTGCTCGCTGGCTGAAATGCTGGCCGATCCCGACCTGCCGGGTGGCTGCTTCATCATTAACGGCACCGCCGATTGCGGCGGTTCAAGCATTCCTGCTTCGGTGGAAATGGCGCTGCGCGCGGCCCTGCAGGGCACGGAAACGATGGTGCTGCAACGCCTGGAACGGGCGGAACAGGACGGCCAGCTGCCGGCCGGGATGACGCCGCAGGCAATGGCCGCCTTGTTCGGTTCATTGATTGCCGGCCTGGCGGTGATGGCCAAGAGCGGCGCGGGCCAGGCCAAGCTGCTGACGGTGATCGAGACGGCGATGGCCGTGTGGCCCCGGGCGCCGGCGCCGGCGCGCAAGCGCCACCTGAAGGCTGCTTAAACTTCGATCAGCCCGGAAGAGATGGCCTTGGCCACCGCGTGCCCGCGGGTGGAGGCATTCAGCTTGGCCAGCAGGTTGCTGACGTGGATCTTCACCGTCCACGAGCTGATGCCGAGGATGGAAGCCATCTCCGAGTTGGACTTGCCGCCGCAGATCCACTTGAGCACTTCCTGTTCGCGCTCGGTGAGGATTTTCTTGGGACGCTTGTTGCCGAATTCCTCGACATGAGTCAGCGCGTAGTGCAGGTGCGGCGCCAGCAGTTGCAGCAGGAAAGCCGTCTCGCGGTTCCACTGGTCGAGGTTGCCGAACGAGAAGTAGCAGGCGTGCTCCTGGCTCAGGCTCATCACCCCATGGATTGCGACATTGCGGATGCCATGCCGTTCGGCGTTCGCCAGCCAGGCGTGGTCTCCCGGCAACAGCAGCGCTGAATCCGGGTCAATGAACACCGGGCTGCGCGTCTCGACCCAGCGCCGCAGGGCCGGGCATGGGCAGTGGTTATCCTCCACCACAAAACCGTTCATGAAAGCGGCCGGGAAACTGAGATTAACTGCTTCCACGATGCGCCGGTCTGCCATGCGCATGCAACCGCATGCGAACATCGCGTGCGGCAGCACGTCGCGCAGGCGCGGGCCTACAACATCACTGAAATCCTGAAGCGTCGATACGCTGTGGCAGGCCTGAATGAAGGCGGCAACGGCAGCGGTCTGCTCTTTACTGAGGCTGTTCATGGCGTCTGTCAACTCTGAAGGTGCGTACAACCAATGTCGAGATCCTGATCGGCGAATTTCGTACCGATAGGTACTTAATGTAGCTAAGTATTTAAAATTTGTCAACATTTCGATCCGGTCGAAGTGGTAGGGCCCGGCCGGATGGCGTTGATGCCCCCGCTGCCCGCGGCATGTGCATGCCTGCGGTGACGGAGTGCTAATGGTGGGCTAGGGGATGGGGGACAGGAATCAGTACTGCCACCTAAATTTCGGTGGCAGCAAGTACCTAAAATAAGCCGTGCCGGCTTGCTTGATGGGAGGCGCTCGCTTACTTGGCGCGCGTTGCCTGGTTCTCCGCTGGCTCGATCAGAACCAGTTGGCCCGTCTTGGGATCGCGGAATACTTCGCCGACGCGGTCGTAGCCGCTGCCGGCTTGCGTGACGCCAGCGGCCGGGCGCTCGATCTGGCGCCCCTTCTCCACCGGCTTGTGCTGGAGCGCGCCCTGGCTGCCGGCAATGGCGGCAATCAGGCCGCAGGCGAAGACCAGCATCACGTCGACCAGGTTGACCAAGCTGGCACGCGGGTCTTCGTCGCTGTCGTCGAAGCGCGAATCGAGGTGGCGATAAAGCCGCAGCCCCTTGCGGGACGGGACAGCGGCGCTGCCGGGGGCTTGGACCTGGTCCCTCATGCCGCGTGCTCCATGGCATCCAGGGTTTCTTCATACCAGCGGCGACGCAGCTTGCCGATGACCAGGCCGGCGATACCGGCGACCAGGCCGAGCACGGTGGCGTCGAAAGCGACAGTCACAGCGCTGGCCAATTGCGCCGGGTTGCCTTGGCCGAGCGCGGCCAGGCCCGGGCCGAGCGGGATGATAGTCGCCATCAGGCCCAGCATCGGCGGGATGCGCGCCAGCAGGTCGGCGCGCTCCAGGCGATGCCGGGCCAGGGCCTGGATGTGGGCGGCATTGCCTGCGGCGCGGAGTTTTTTCAGGCCGCTGAAACGTTCGCCGGCGGCGATGCCTGCTTCCACTGCCGCCACTGCACATGCGGCCAGGAGAGCCAGCAGGGCCGGAGCGAGGAGAAAGCTGACGCCGTCGTGCAGCCAGGCGTAGGTTTGGTTGTCGATCATGGGTATGCTCCTTTGTAAATTGGTGTGTGGATGCCGCGCAGGACGCCTAGTGCGAACAATGCGACGCCGGCCGCCGCGGCGGCTATGAGGGCAAGCAGCTTCATGGCGCGTTCGGCGGCAGATTGCGGGTGGTCCTCCGTCAGGTCGCGCAGTTCGTAAGCGCGGGGCTGGCCGGCATCACCCTTCGCGGCGACGACCGCGCCGGCTTCCGACGGCTCTTGCGTGGTACGGCGTTCGTGAGCGGCACTTTCGGCTTGTGCGGCAACGGCTGCTCGGGCTGGGGCCGCGCCCATCGGTCCGGCCGGCGCGTTGACCGGCGCGTTGACCGGTTCGCTGGCGGCGCTGCCGGTAGATGAGGCGACTGCACCCACCGGGCTGGAAAGCGCCTCGCCGCGCGCTTTGGCGAGAGTGGACGCGAGGGCTTGCGCATCGGCGGGATCGAGCTGCGGCGAAAGCCATTGCCACATCGGATGGTCGGGCGCCGTATGGCCGCTGCCAGGCAAGCCGTTGCTGGTGACCAGGCGGGCCAGTTCACCGCCCAGTCTTTTGATCGTGGCGTCGTCGGTTTTCCAGTAGCCCTTCTCTGCCGCCACCATGAAGATCGCCAGCATGTGCGCCTTGGCATGTGCGTTGTGGCGCTGCCCGAGGAATTGCGGCAGGCCGAGTTTATGCGCATCGTCGAAATAGACCGACTTCACTTCATCCCAGGCCCAGTTCTTCACCAGGTCCGGGCGCGTCACCTGCCAGCCCCACAGGTTCTCGAGGAACTCCTGCCCCATGGTGCGGGCCCCGGCATAGCCATGCCCCATCAAGGGCTTGATCCAGGCCGGGTTGAGGAAGCGGCCACGCAGCTCGCCCAGCATGGCAGCGGCCAGCGGTTCAACGTCGGCGCGACCGGGTTGCGCATGCTGCAGGATCAGCGCTTCAGGCACGCGGCCGGTGCGGCTTTCGACAGCCAGCGACAGGCCGCCAAGGTAATCGAAGGCGTCATTGTTATCGAGCAGGCCGTACAGGTTGCTGGCACGGCCGTGATAGGTGCGTGTGATGCCGTCCAGTGCGGCGTCGAAGGCGGCGTGGTTCGACTCGCCGCTGGCGTCCAGGCCGTAAGCGTGGCCCATGCGGTTGCGGTAAGCCTTGCCGATCTCGTCGCGTTCGCGCCATGCGCCGGAGCGCTCGGTCAGGCGGTTGACGCCTGCGCCGTAAGCACCGGGGGCATCGCCAAAGATGCGCTGGGCAGCGGCGCGCCCGGCTTCGCCCAGCGGCATGCCGCCTGCCTGCAGGGCGCGCACGCGCACCAGCCACTCTCGCGCCACGCGGTTGCTCGTTGCCGGCTCGCGGCCCCAGGCGATGCTGGCGCCCGTGCCGCCGCTACCGGCGCCGGCGCTGCCGCCCAGCGGCGCCAACGCGGCCTCCAGGGCTTCGCGCAATGCAGGCTCCTGCTCGGCGATGCCCGCAGCGGAAGCAGCCAGCGACATGCGCCCGGCACGGTCGATCAGGCGGATCAGGTTTGGGTACAGATCGCGAAACAGCCCTGAGGTAGTCACCAGCGCATCGCGCCGCGCGGCGCCGGGCAGCAGCCGCACGTCGTTGACGATGCCACGCGCATTCCAGACCGGCTCGGCACCCATCATGGCCAGCGCAAACGCCACCATCACGCCCTCATCGCGCACAGCGTCGGACGCCCACAGCAGGATGCCCTCGCTGCCGGCGTCGGAGCGCTCGCGCGCTGCGGCCTTGGCCGCCAGGCTGGCGCCCATCTGGTAGCCGATTTTGGTCGGCAGGATGTCGCCATCGACAGCATGGAAATTGCGGCCGGTCGGCAGCGCCTCCGGCGAACGCAAAGGATCGTTGCCCTTGCCCGGCTCGATGAAGCGGCCATCCAGGCCCGCCAGCAGACCGCGCATTTCATTCAGCGGCGAGGCGGCAAGCTTGCGCGCCACTTCGGGATCGTCGATGCCGCCCTTCTTCATCGACCCCAGCATCAGGTCGATGGACTCCTGCTTCCAGGGGCGGCCGAAGATGTGCAGGCCATGCGGCATGAATTTTTCCTGCAGCTTGGTCAGGTAGTGGCCGACTTCGTGCGCCAGCAGATCGTCGTCGGCCGCATCGAAACCGATGCCGCGCACGGCCAGCACGTCGGCCATCGATGCTTCCAGTTCCGCCTTCAGGTTCAACGCCACCACGCGCTCGCGCATCAGTTGCGCGGCTTTCGCCTTCAGCGTGTCCGAGCTGGCGGCCTCGTAGCTCTCGACTATCTGGCGCAGCGACAGCAGTTCGTCGTATAGCGGCGTGGATGCCAGTGGCGGCGTGAGGTGGTCGACCATTACCGCCAAGCCGCGCCGCTTGGCTTGCGTACCTTCGCCGACGCCGTCCACGATGTAGGGATAAATGCCGGGCAGGTCGCCTGCAATCAGGCTGGGAAAGTCGTCGCCCGACAGGCCGACCGCTTTACCAGGCAGGAATTCATAAGTGGAATGGCGGCCGACGTGCACCAGCGCGTCAGCCTTGAAGCGGTCGCGCAGCCAGTGGTAGAAGGCCAGGTACTGGTGCGGCGGCGGCACGCTGGTATTTGCGTGCAGCAGTTCTTCATCGACTTCCCAGCCGCGCGGCGGCTGCGGACCGATGAACACATTGCCGAACACCAGCCCCGGCACCAGCAGCTTGCCGCCATCGACCATGATCTTGCCGGGCACCGGGCCCCAACCTTTCAGGCCTTCGATGCCGAAGGACGCGACGCGACGGCGCAGCGGTTCGAGCGCGGCGCAGCGGCGTTTCGCCTTCGCCTGCAGGCAGGCGGCGTAGCCATCGGCCAGTGCCGCCAGGTCGCGGATCGCCGCCTCG
>JBCNOX010000200.1:0-8335 GCA_039593645.1 Pseudoduganella sp. | reverse complement strand
ACAGGGGATTCAGGAAACTCGGCTGCGAGCCCAGTTCCGACAGGCGCTGTGCACACCATGCCAGGTGGTCTTCCTCTTCGCGGCTGGCTTTATCGAAAGCCGCCCGCGCCTCGTCGCTCTTCGCGAAACGCGCCTGCGAGTTGTACAAGGCCTGCGCCATCACCTCGCCCACGTGGTTCACCCGCATCAGGCCCGCGCTGTGGCGGTGTTCCTGCTCCGTCATCTCCGCATCCGCCGCATGGATCGCCGGATTCGGGCGCGATGCCGAATGCACGCCAGCCAGCACGCGCAGTGCCTTGTCGGCGCCAGTGATGAAACGGTCTAGAGGGTTGTGGTAGCGGTTCATGATGGTTCGTCCAGCTTGTTCGGAAAACCACATTATAGGCCTTCGCCTCGGCCGCCGCGCCTCCTTCAATCCGGGATTTCCGGCTCGACCAGCTGTGCCAGGAGGGTTAGGGACTCCTGCCAGCCAAGGTAGCAGGCCTGGACCGGAATCGCGTCGGGAATGCCTTCCTGCGTGATGTTCAGCTCCGTGCCGCAGAACACCTTGTTAAGCGTGATGGTGACCTTCATCTCGCCCGGCAGGCCGGGCGCATCGAATTTATCGGTGTGGACGATCTTCTCGTTCGGCACCAGCTCCAGGTATTCGCCACCGAACGAATGCGTGCCGCCGGTGCTGAAATTGGTAAACGACATCTTGTAGCCGCCGCCAACACGCGCGTCCATCGAGTGCACCTTGCCGGTAAAGCCATGCGGCGGCAGCCACTTGACCATTGCATCCGGGTCGAGGAAAGCCTTGTACACGCGATCGGGGGAAGTTTTCAGTACCCGGTGCAGCTTGACGGTATTTGCCATTACGAGCCCTCACGAAGAATACGTTGTTTTTCCAGCCAGTCGGCCACCGGACCGCGGGCGTCGATCTTTGAGATGTCCTTCGCCACGCCCAGGTTCAGGCCAAGCAGGAAGGGAATCGAATCGACCGGTACTTCCGGCAGGTAGTCTGCCATCGCCCGCATGAAGCGCGGCGACTCCAGCACCTCCACTACCTTGCCGCCGCTCATGAACTGCAGGATGCTGGTCATGCTATGTCCGCCGCCGATCGAGCGGTAGACGAAACGGTTGAAGGCCTTGTCCAGCGCCTTGAAGTCCAGCTGCTCCTTGGTCATCAGGCTGGCCAGGTAGTACAGCCCGATCGCGGTGCGGAAAAAGCCGGTGGACTCGCTGGCCGTCAGGCCGCAACGGGTCACGGTCAGGATTTTCTCCTGCACTGCAGCGTCAAGTTTTGGATGGTGTACTTGCATGGCTAGGGACTATATAGCACTTTAGTCCAGATTTGTTCCTTGCGCGGGGGTATCAGACTTGTTACCCTTGAAACTTTAATGCTAAACCAAGGCCGGAAGTGCACTTTTCGTTCCCCGGAAAGTGCATCCTGGGGCGCCGAATATGCGGGCTATCGCATACGGGCAACCGATATGTCGCGCATTCAATACAATGCCATCATGTGAAAAGGGGTTAGCGGAGCCACCATGCAATTGCGCATCAAGAATTTATCGAAGACCTATGCCAACGGGGTCGTCGCGCTCGACAACGTGTCGCTGACCATCCCGTCCGGCATGTTTGGCCTGCTCGGCCCGAATGGCGCCGGCAAATCGACCCTGATGCGTACCCTGGCCACCTTGCAGGAATGCGATTCCGGTTCGGTGTTCTTCGGCGACCTCGATGTGCTCGATGAAAAGGACGAAATCCGCCGCCTGCTCGGCTATCTGCCGCAGGACTTTGGTGTTTACCCCAAAGTCACCGCTTATGAAATGCTGGACCATTTCGCGATCCTGAAAGGCTTGTCGAACCGTGCCCGCCGCCGCGAGGTGGTCGACGGCCTGCTGCAGCAAACCAACCTGTTCGAAGTGCGCAACCAGCGCCTGGGCGGCTTCTCCGGCGGCATGCGCCAGCGCTTCGGCATCGCCCAGGCCCTGCTGGGCGACCCGAAACTGATCATCGTCGACGAGCCGACCGCCGGCCTCGACCCGCAGGAACGCGTACGCTTCCACAACCTGCTGTCCGACATCGGCGAAGACCGCACCGTGATCCTGTCGACCCACATCGTGTCCGACGTGGCCGACCTGTGCGCAAATATGGCCATTATCAACAAGGGCAAGCTGCTGGTGGCCGGCGCCACCCAGCAGCTGATCGATGACGTCAGCTGCAAGATCTGGGCGCGCTTTATCGACAAGAAGGAGCTGTCCTACTTCCAGCAGCGCCATTCCGTGATCTCGACCCGCCTGATGTCCGGCCGCACCCTGATCCACGTCTACAACGACGACGACCCGGGCGACGGCTTCGAGGAAGCGCTGGGCGACCTGGAAGACCTGTATTTCGCGACCATCCTCGGCCGCCACGACGTCAGCAAAGCCTGCGACTGACCGGGGCCGCCATGTTCGCCATCGCCCTCTTTGAAGCGAAGCAGCGCCTGAAGCTGTTCTCGACCTGGGTCTACTTCGGCATGTTCCTGCTGCTGGCCGTCCTGTGGATGGCCGCTGCCGGCGGCGTGTTCAAGGAAGCCATCGTCAGCTTCGGCGGCCGCGTGTTCATCAACGCGCCGCGCTCGATCATGCTGACATCCTCCTTCCTTGGCTGCATGGGCGTGATCATCGTCGCCGCCATGATGGGGCGCGCGGTGCAGCAGGACTTCGAATACGAGACGCATCACTTCTTCTTCTCGGCCCCGATTCGCAAATACCAATACATGCTGGGCCGTTTCCTCGGCGCCTGGCTGGTGCTGTGCGTGGTGTTCGCTTCGATCCCGCTCGGCGTTTGGCTTGGCACGCAAGTGCCTGGCATCGATCCCGAGCGCCTCGGCCCCTTCAACCTGCTGCACTACCTGCTGCCTTACGCACTGTCGCTGCTGCCCAACCTGTTCATCTTCGGCGCCATCTTCTTCGTGCTGGCGGCGCTGACGCGGCGCATGCTGCCGGTGTACGTCTCGAGCGTGGTCATGCTGGTCGGCTATATCGTGGCGCCGGGCCTGGCGCGCGACCTCGACTACAAGACGCTGGCGGCGCTGATCGATCCGTTCGGCACCACCGCCGTGATCCGCCTCACCGAATACTGGCCGATCGCCGAACGCAATGTGCGCCTGGTGCTGCCGGAAGGCGTGTTCCTGCTGAACCGCGTGATCTGGTCGTCCTTCGCCCTGGTGGCGCTGCTGCTGGGCTATTGGCGCTTCCACTTCGTCAGCACGGTCGACAGCGGCGCCGCTGCCCGTACCGACAGCGACCTGCCCACCAGCCTGACGCAGGTTGCCGCCTCGACCAATGAGAAGCCGGACTTCAAGGCGCGCAGCCTCGGCCTGCTGTTCCTGCGCTTCAGCTACCTGAACCTGCGCGAAACCACCAAGAACATCTACTTCTTCGTCATCGTGCTGGCAGGCGTGCTGACCATGTACGCCGGTTCGCTGGACATGGGCTCGATGTACGGCACCGGCACCTACCCGGTCACCTACCTGGTGCTGGAAATGGTGACCAACACCTTCTCGCTGTTCATGCTGGTGGTGACCACCTTCTACGCCGGCGAAATGGTGTGGCGCGAGCGCGAGCACCGCATGTCGCAGATGCTGGATGCGCTGCCGGTGCCAAGCTGGCTGCCTATCCTGTCCAAGCTGTTCGGCCTGATCGGCGTGCAGGCGCTGCTGCTGTTCATCGTCATGCTGGTCGGCATGTCGATCCAGCTGTTCAGGGGCTACTTCAACCTGCAGCCAGGACTCTACTTCGAATGGCTGTTCACCGTGCAGCTGCCGGCCTGCGCGCTGATCGCCGTGCTGGCGATCGCCACCCAGGTGCTGGTGAACCACAAATACGTGGCCTTTTTCGTGATGATCGTCTACTACGTGGCAACGATCACTTTCGCGACGCTTGGCCTCGACCATCCGTTGCTGATGTACGGCGTCACGCCGGAACTGCCCTACTCCGACATGAACGGCTTCGGCCACTTCATGGCGCGCGAGCGCTGGTTCGAGCTGTACTGGGCCGGCGCCGCCGTAATGCTGATGGTGCTGGCCGTGGTGTTCTGGCCACGCGGCACCAATGAGGAATGGAAGCAGCGCGTCAGCCTGGCGCGCCATGGACTGACCTTGCCGGTACTGGGCGCCTTCGGCTTCGGCCTGGCGCTGTTCCTCGGCGCCGGCAGTGTGCTGTCCTACAGCCTGTGCGTCAGCAACTTCAAGACGCAATACGGCCGCGACGCGCTGCGCGCCGATTATGAGCGCAAATACAAGCAGGTGCTGGACGTGGCGCAGCCGCGCATCACCGACGTGCGCCTTGGCCTGGACATGTACCCCGAACAGCGCACCTTGAAGGTGAAAGGCTGGTACCAGCTCGAAAACAAGACCCAGCAGGCAATCAACACCATCTACGTGCAGCAGGATACCGACGCCGATCTGCAGCCCTTGCAGTTCGGCCGCAAGGCGTTCCGCGTGCTGAACGACACCGAGCTTGGCTTCTACAGCTATCGCCTGGAGCAGCCGCTGCAACCGGGCGAAAAGATCACACTGGACTTTGTACTGTGCTACGAACCGAAGGGCATCTTCAACCTCGGCAAGACCACGCCGGTGATGAACAACGGCACCTTCTTCAACAACACGGTGCTGCCGCACATCGGCTACCAGCGCCACGCCGAACTGACCGACCCGCGCGACCGCAAGAAGCACGGCTTGCCGGCGCAGGAACGCAAGCTGCCGCGCGACGATCCGAAAGGCCTGTCCAGCAATTACCTCGGCGCCGATGCCGACTGGGTCGGCTTTGAAGCGACGCTCGGCACCGCCGGCGACCAGACCGCCGTGGCGCCGGGCACGCTGGTCAAGGAATGGCGCAAGAACGGCCGCCGCTACTTCCATTACAAGATGGAGCAGCCGATCCTCAACTTCTACGCTTTCCAGTCAGCGCGCTATGCGGTCAAGCACGACTGGTGGCAGGACGTGGGCATCGAGATCTACTACCATCCTGGCCACGAATACAACCTGGACCGCATGGTCAAGGGCGTCAAGGACTCGCTCGACTACTACACGCGCAACTTCAGCCCTTACCAGCACAAGATCGTGCGCATCGTGGAATTCCCGCGCTACCAGCGCTACGCGCAGTCGTTCCCGAACACGATCCCGTACTCGGAAGCGGTCGGCTTCATTGCCCGCGTGGACGACAAGAACCCGAAAGACATCGACTACCCGACCTACGTGACGGCACACGAAGTCGCGCACCAGTGGTGGGCGCACCAGCTGGTAGGCGGCAATACGCGCGGCGCCACGGTGCTGAGCGAAACGCTGGCCGAATACTCGGCGCTGATGGTGATGAAGAAGAGCTTCGGCCCGCAGCGCATGCGCCGCTTCCTGCGCTACGACCTGAACAAATACCTGTTCGGCCGCGCCACCGAAAACAAGAAGGAACTGCCGCTGGCCGATAACGAAGACCAGGGCTACATCCACTATCACAAGGGCAGCCTGGCCATGTACCTGCTGGCCGATATCGTGGGCGAGGCCAAGGTCAACGATCTGCTGGCGGAGCTGCTGCGCAAGTATTCCTACCACGGCGATCCATATCCAAGCGTAACCGTGCTGGTGGATGGGTTGCGCCGCATCGTGCCGCCGGAACAGGCTTACCTGGTGGATGACCTGTTCAACTCCATCATGCTGTTCGACAACCGTATGGTTGCCGCCACCGCCGAGAAACGCGCCGACGGCAAGTACGAGGTAACGCTGACCGTGCACGCCGCCAAGCTGCGTTCGGACGAGCTGGGCGCGGAAAAGGAAGTCCCGCTGCACGACCTGATCGAGATCGGCGTGGACGACAAGGACGGCAATTCCCTGCTGCGTGAACGCAAGCTGTTCGACCGCAACCAGTCGACCTTCAAGCTGGTCGTCAATGGCCGGCCGGCCAAGGCAGGCATCGATCCGGACAATAAGCTGATCGACCGCAAGCCGGACGACAATATGGGCGGCGTGGATGTCAGCGCGCGCTAAGGGTTAGATAACGCACAATGTGCGCCTCCCATGGTTGTTAAGCTTCAGGCAAACTGAAAAGCGAGGCAAACCATGGGCATCCTAAGCAAGATTTTCCACAAGATTTTCCCGTCGTCGCACCAGGAGGCCGCCCCATCGCCGGCCTCCGGTGCGCCTGCAACGCCGCAGCCCGGCGCTCCAGCCGCAAGCAACGCACCGCTTCCCACTGCGCCCGCGCCGATGGCCGCCGCGGCCCAGGTCGATGTCGAGGCCATTCTCAATGCCAAAGCCGCCCAGGCCGGCCAGCCGCTGAACTGGCGCACCTCGATCGTCGACCTGCTGAAGCTGCTGGACATCGACTCCAGCCTGCAGGCCCGCAAGGAACTGGCGCAGGAACTGCACTACACCGGGGATACCGGCGATTCCGCCGCCATGAACATCTGGCTGCACAAGCAAGTGATGCACAAGCTGGAGGAAAACGGCGGCAAGGTGCCCGCTGAGCTGAAGGGTTAAAATGGGTGGATGAACCCCATCCGACGCGCGCTTGCCGGCGCCTTACTGGCAACCTGCACCCTGCCGCTGCTGCCCGCGCACGCAGCGGACCAGACCTACGGCACCCACGGCATGGCCCTGTTCGGCGGGTTGGAAGGCCTGTACGCCTCCCACCTGCCGATGTTCCATGCCCCGCATGACTACCAGGTCATCCTGCAGGTCCACATCGCCGACCCGGCCACCGATGCTGCCCTGCGCAAGCGCCTCGACGGCAAGGACGCGCTGTGGACCATCGACCCGGAAAAATTCGAGCTGAGCACCCTGGCGCCGGAAGCCAAGGTCCCGCGCAAGGAGTTCAGGGCCGACCTGGTGCAGGGCCATTTCGAACGCGGCGGCAGCACGCAGTACAAGGCTGCCAGGGTAGTTATCGACAAGGTGCTGGTGTTCCGCCAGCTGGACGACAAGCCGGGCAGCGCCCTCATGTCGCGCTACATGCAGATCGGAAGTGGCACGCAGCGCTTCCTCGTCAAGGAAATCGACAGCCGTCCCGACTTCGACCACATCGTGTCGTACCACGCTGCCGCCGGTGCGCCGACCACGCCGGTCCAGGTGCGCAAATGGGGCATGAAGGCGGCCGGCAACGATGCCCTGGCCATGGCGCTGAAAGCCAATCTGGCAGCCATCGGCGGCACCATCTACTTCGAAACCGAAGACCTGAAATGAGCGTCCCGCAGGCATATGTAGGGCTGTGGCGCCGCAAGGGCATCTGGCGCGCCGACGGCAGCAGCGACCTGGTAACGCCGGTCTGGTGGTTCCAGGCGGCCGACTTCCACATCGACCTGCGCATCCCGGTCGACCGCAAGGCGGTAACCGGTTTTGCAGGAACTACCGTGGTTGAGGGCGAGCGCTGCGAGTGGCGCCCCGAAATCGCCTACCCTTTCGTCAGTCCCGAGCTGGATGCAGGCTTCATGCGCTTCGACAGCGAGGATGCGCTGCACGAGGCAGGCGTGGATGGCAGCTACCAGGAAGACTGGTGGCGCGAAGCCGGCGGCCCGGTAACGGCCAGCCGCGTGGTGCTGGAAGATGGACGCATCCAGTACGAAATCGCCTGCGGCGAATTGCTGGCCCGCGCCACGGGCAAGCCGCACAAGGCAGCCGATATCACGATATGGCGCCGCACGCCGGCCGGCTTGTGGCGGGTAACCGCATCCACCACGGCGGCGCGCGAAAACGTGATCGTCGAAGCGCCTTAAAGGCTCAGCAGGCTGCCGCTGCGGAACGGTTTGTTGCCGGCAATCTTGGCCACGTTCATGCCGCGGATAATGTAGCGGTGCGACAGGCGTGTGAACAGCACGCCTTCGACTTCCGCCTTCAAATGCGTGGTATCTCCGCTGACTGGGTCCACCAGGTCGGCGATCACGTCGCCGGCGCGCACAGCGTCGCCGACTTCCTTCAGGTACACCAGCATGCCGGCATGCGGCGCATCGAGGCGCTGCGTGCCTTCCAGGGGCGTCGGCGCGCAGCCCTGCTCCGGCACCTCGACCTTGCCCGCATCAACCACGCCGCGCACATGCAGGTAGCCCATGATGGCTTCCGCATCGCGCTCCGCCAGCTCGTAGCTGACCGCCACTTCGCCGCGCAGTTCGACTGTCGCCGCCATGCAGGCCGATGGAATCGGGTAGTCCGGGCCAAAGTGACCGGCCAGGTCCCACCACAGGCGGCTGCAGGCTTCATCGAATGGCTCGCCGCCGGCGCCAGTCGTGTGCAGCACGGCGCAGGCGCCCATCAGGTTGGCGAGCGGCTGCGCGACCCATTATGCCGGAGGGCGAAGGGCTGCAGTTTGTCCGCGAAGGTGCG
>JBCNOX010000020.1:0-22104 GCA_039593645.1 Pseudoduganella sp. | reverse complement strand
CGCGCGGCGTGGTGAACCTGTGGTACGGCCGTAAGAAGAAACTGCAGTCGCTGTCGATCGGCACCGTCTGGAAACCTGCGAACTAAGGAATAGAGATGGAATTTTTCCGCATCCGTAAAGACATCCCGTTCATGCGCCACGCGTTGGTCTTCAACGTGATTTCGGCGCTGACCTTCGTGGCGGCAGTGTTCTTCCTGGTCACCAAAGGCCTGCACTTCTCGGTGGAGTTCACCGGCGGCACCGTGATGGAAGTGAAGTATGCCCAGGCGGCCAACCTGGAAGGCGTGCGCAACACGCTGACCGGCCTGGGCTACCATCCCGAGGTGTCGAGTATCGACACCGCGCGCGACGCCATGATCCGCCTGCCTAACGTGGCCGGCACCACGGCCGCCGACACGGCTGCCAAAGTGTTCGCCGAGCTGTGCAAGGCCGAGCAGGGCACCGTCAAGCAGGTCGACAAGGTGACCGACAAGGGCGCCCATGAAATGAAGAGCGCCTGTATGCATGCCGACGGTACCGAAGGCGTGTCGCTGCAGAAGGTTGAATTCGTCGGCCCGCAGGTCGGCGAAGAACTGGCGCAGAACGGCCTGAACGCCCTGGTCATGGTGGTAGTTGGCGTGATGATCTACCTGGCCATCCGCTTCGAATGGAAATTCGCGGTGGCCGCGATCGTCGCAAACTTGCACGACGTGGTGATCATCCTGGGCTTCTTCGCCTTCTTCCAGTGGGAATTCTCGCTGACCGTGCTGGCTGCCGTGCTGGCAGTGCTGGGTTACTCGGTCAACGAATCGGTGGTTATCTTCGACCGAATCCGCGAGAACTTCCGCAAGCAGCGCAAGATGACCGTGCATGAAGTGATCGACAACGCGATCACCTCCACCATCTCGCGTACCATCATCACCCACGGTTGCACCCAGATGATGGTGCTGTCGATGCTGTTCCTGGGCGGCCCGACCCTGCACTATTTCGCCATTGCGCTGACCATCGGTATCTGCTTCGGTATCTACTCTTCCGTGTTCGTTGCGGCCGCCGTGGCCATGTGGCTGGGCGTGAAGCGCGAAGACCTGATCAAGCCGGTCAAGGAAAAAGACGAGACGGACGGCGCAGTGGTTTAAGCCAGCCTCACTCGAAAAAAAGCAGCCGCGAGGCTGCTTTTTTGCATTCCAGGGCAGAAAAGTGACCGCCCGTCACATATTCGGGGCCAACAGAAGCGCGATGTCTTAGATTTGAGCCACCTCAACACCTTACCAGGAGACTTATCGATGCGGTCCATCATCTGTTGCGCCTGTTCCGTGGCGGCCATGGCTCTTATCACTGGCAGTGCCTATGCGAGCGAGCTGGAGGCTCAACTCGCCTCGGCCCTGAAAGATCGCAGCATCCCGGCAATGGCGGTGCTGGTCATTCGCGACGGCAAAGTTGACGGCCAGGCGGTGCGCGGTGTGCGTGCAGCAGGCAGCCCCGCGCGCGCCCAATTGTCCGACCATTGGCATATCGGCTCCGACGCCAAGGCGATGACGGCAACACTGATCGCGCGCCTGGTCGAGGCGGGCAAACTGTCGTGGGAAGCACCGCTCAGTGACATGCTCCCCGATACCGCAATGCGGGCGGAATATCAATCCGTCACGCTGGCGGACCTGCTCTCGCACCGCGCCGGCCTTCCGCCCAACAGCGACGAGAAACGCATCGAGGCCACGCGCAAGGACCGCCGTGCGTTGCCGGTGCTGCGCATGGAATACGTTCAGCGCGCACTCAGCGAAGCGCCAGTGGGCCCGGTTCGCGCAGCCTCCCAATATTCCAACAGTGGCTACATCATCGCCGCCGCCATTGCGGAGCGGGCGACCGGCCAAAGCTTTGAAAACCTCATGCAGGAACAGGTGTTTGCTCCGCTCGGCATGCAGGTCGACACCGGCCCCTCACGCCATGGCCAGGTGCTTGGCCACAAGGCCGGCAAGCCGCTGACAGGATTGGCGGCCGACATCCCGCCCTTCTTCGCTCCTGCCGGCGCGACCATGAAAATGAGCCTGGCAGATTGGTCCAGGTTCGTGCTCGTCCAGATGGCGGGTGAACGGGGTGCGGGCAAACTGCTTTCGCAACAAGGCTACCGATTCCTCCATACGCCACAGGGAGAATCCGGCGCGGCCCTGGGCTGGGGCGTGAAAAGCAACTGGCCGGCCAACGCACCGATGCGTCTGCTGATGCACGCCGGTTCCAACGGGTACTGGAATGCCCTGGTCGCCCTGGCGCCGGACAGCCAAAGCGGCGTACTGGTCGTCGCCAATGCCGGCGAAGGAAGTGGCGCCGAGCAGCAGCAAACCCGGCTGGTCATGAGCCTGGTGTCTGGCATGGCCGAGCCCCAGTAGGGGGCAGTTTGCCGCCGCCTCCCGGTCAGGCGCTCTCGCGCGCCATCAGCGTAAAGCCAAGGTCGATGCGCTGCGCCGGAATGTCGTTGCCGCGGATGGCGGCCAGCAGCAGGTTGGCAGCTTCGAAGCCGGTCTGGTAGCGCGGCGTGCCGATGGTGGTGACCGAAGGCTTCATCCACGCCGATGCCGGCAAGTCGTTGAAGCCGCAGATCGCGAGCTGCTCCGGCACCTTGATGCCGCGCCGCTGGCACTGGAAGATGGCGCCGTGTGCCAGGTCGTCGTTACAGCAGAAGATTGCATCCAGGCCAGGCATATTGGCCAGCATGCGGCCCAGCAGCTCGGCGCCCAGTGCAATGGTGGACGGCTCGGGGCACATCAGTTCCAGCATCGGGTCGGCCAGGCCGGCTTCCTCCATGGCCTTGCGGTAGCCGTCGCCGCGTTTCAGCGTGCGTTCGTCCAGCTGCGCAGCCATGTAGCCGATGCGCTTGCGGCCCTTGTCGATCAGGTAGCGGGTGATGGTGTAGCCCGCGTCCTCCTGCGAGAAGCCGACCGACATCGCTCCCGGTTCCGAGGACAGGTCCATCATCGACACTACCGGCACGCGCGAAGTGGCCAGCATCTGCTGCACGCGCGGGCTGTGTGTCAGGCCGCTGAGCAGGATGCCGTCCGGGTTCGACTGCATATAGGTCGCCAGCAGCTTCTCTTCTTCTGCATCGGAATAGCGCGTGTTACCGATCAGGATCTGGTAGTTGCACGGGTCGAGCGCATCCTGCACGCCCGCCAGCACCGCGGTGAACACCGCATTCGCCAGCGAGGGCACCAGCACCACGATCACTTTCGATTGCGCCGAGGCCAGCGCACGCGCCGCGCGGTTCGGCACATAACCCAGCTCCTGGACCGCCTTTTCCACGCGTTCGCGCAGCAGGGATGACACCAGCTCCGGCTGGTTGATGGCGCGCGACGCCGTCATGGGAGCGACGCCGGCGAGGGCCGCTACATCGGACAGGGTGACCTTGCCGAGTGCGCGGCTTCTGGTTGCAGGGCTCTTGCTTGGAGGAGTCTTAGTCATTCTTCGATTATAACTATGTTAAGCTGCACGCCTCGTAAAATGGGGAGCAGCAATGAGCCGTACCGGCCGCCTGTTCCAGCTCATGGATGCCATGCGCGGCAGCCGCCGTCCGGTGACTGCAGCCGCACTGGCGGAAAAGCTGGGCGTATCCGAACGCACGATCTACCGCGACATGCAAACCCTGGCCGAACTGGGCGCGCCGGTGGAAGGCTCGGCCGGCCTTGGCTACCTGCTGCGCAGCGGCTTCTTCCTGCCGCCGCTGATGTTCAACACGGATGACCTGGAAGCGCTGGTGCTTGGCGCGCGCTGGGTCAGCCGCCAGGGCGACCCCGCGCTGGCGCAAGCCGCCGCCAATGCGCTGGCCAAGATCGCCACCGCCACCCCGAAAGACCTGCGCGACGACATGGCCGACACCAGCCTGTGGGTGCCGCTGATGCGCGACACGCCGGAGCATGACGAATTCGTACAGCCGGCGCGCGAAGCGATTCGCCGCCATTACAAGATGCGCATCCACTACAAGGATGAAAACGGCTCCTCGTCCGAGCGCACGGTGTGGCCGTTCGCGCTGGCGTTCTTTGAAGGGCGCCGCATCCTTGCCGCCTGGTGCGAAATGCGCAAGGCAAACCGCCACTTCCGCATCGACCGCATCGCGCACGCCGAAACACTTGCAGAACGCTATCTGACGCCACGCCACGAACTGCTCAAGATCTGGCGCGAAGAAAACGCGATCCGGGAAGACTCCTGACAGGAACTGTCAGGGGGCCTTGGTTACGATAGGCGCATTCGATCAAACCACCAAGGAGTTTAACGATGCGCCTCTATCACAACCCACTGTCCTCCAACGCCCGCCGTGTATTGCTGACAGCCAGCCAGCTTGGCATCAAGCTGGAAGAAGTGTTCATCGATCTGGGCAGCGAAGCCGACCGCAAGCGTCTGAAGGAAGTGAATATCTGCGGCAAGGTGCCGGTGCTGGAAGACGACGGCTTCCAGCTGTGGGAGTCCTGCGCCATCATGCAGTACCTGGCCGACAAACACGGCGCCAGCGACATCTATCCCACCGACCTGAAGCAGCGCGCCGACGTCAACCGCTGGATGTTCTTCGCGGCCCAGCACTTCGCGCCAGCCATCGGCATCCTGACCTGGCAATACCTGTGGAAGAAGTTCGTGACCGGCGAAGGCCCGGACCCGGTCGAGATCAAGAAAGGCGAGACTTTCGTGCACGAGCATGCAAGCGTGCTCGACAAGCACCTCGAAACGCGCCAGTGGCTGAGCGGCGACAAGCTCACCTTGGCTGACTTCGCCGTCGCCGCGCCGCTGATGTACGTGAGCCGTGCGAACGTTCCAGTCGAGCAATATACGCACCTGCTGGCCTGGTTCGAACGCGTCCAGCAATTGCCGGCATGGCAGCAGACCGAGACCCCTTGGCCTTTTTAAGGTTTGTGTGAGTTGACGCACAGAGTGTGGCCAGTCCCGAACATAAGATGGAACCGTCTCTTTCAGGACATCCCTAGTTTTGGACTTGGCCCACTCTTCGGAGTGGGCGTTTTTTTCTGAGAGAGGCATCATGCAGTCCATCCCCGTATTAAATTCCACCATCGCTTATCGCGAACTGGGCGAGCGCAGCTCGCACGCCGTGATTTTCTTGCATGGCAATCCGACGCACTCGTTTATCTGGCGTGACATCATCCCGCATGTGGCAGCCAAGGCCTGGTGCCTGGCGCCCGACCTGATTGGCTTTGGCGCCTCCGGCAAGCCCGGCATCGACTACAGCTTCCTCGAGCACGCCACCTACCTCGAAGCCTTCCTGCAGCAGATGGACATCGAAGAGTTCACGCTGGTCGGGCAGGACTGGGGCGGGGCGCTGGCCATCCATTTGGCGGCACGCTATCCCACCAAAGTGCGCGGCGTGGCCCTGATGGAGTTCGTGCGCCCGAGCCCGACCTGGGAAGATTTCCACCCGCTGGAACAGGCGCGTGAACGCTTCAAGCTGATGCGCGCGCCCGGCAGTGGCGAAGAGTTCGTGCTGGAGAAGAATTTCTTCATCGAGCAAATGCTGCCCAAGGGTTCGCTGCGCCAGCTGACCGCGGAAGAAATGGATGCCTACCGCGCGCCGTTCCCGACGCCGCAATCGCGCAAGCCGATGCTGGCCTTCCCGCGCATGATGCCGATTGCCGGCGAGCCGGCCGATGTCTACCAGCTCATCGAACGCAACGAGGCGATTATGGCCACGGCCCAATATCCGAAGCTGATCCTGTTCAGCCCGAACGGCGTGCTGACCCCGCGCGCAGTCGCCGAGCGCTACGCCGCGCAGTTCGCGAACTGCAAGCTGGTCGAACTGGGCGAAGGGACGCACAACCTGCAGGAAGACCACCCGCACGACATCGGCCGCGCCATCGCCACGTGGCTGCCAAAATAAAAGTCGGGGTCAGCTCCGGCAATCGGCATGTCCGATTGCCGGAGCTGACCCCGACTTTTCAAATGAAAGAAATGTACGCATCCAACATTTGAAGCGCACAGAGCGGTGCGTGCTTGCCCTCGCTTGGCAGACTCGATAGCATGGGGGCATCAAACAAGGGGACAGAGATGCGAACATCTGCACTTCCCACGACTGAACAAGTCGACCGCTGGCAAGCCACCCGCCAGAAGGCTTTCAAGGCAGTACCTGAAGGCGGACGCACCATCACTTATCTTGGCAAGAAATTCCACGTCTATCCGAACACCTTCTGGCCTTTCCTCGACAGCCAGCCGCTGGTGCGCAATTTCCGCATCAAGCCCGGTGAGAGTGTGCTCGACGTGGGCACCGGCTCCGGCGTGATTGCCATCTTCGCCTGTTACCAGGGCGCATCCAGGGTGCTGGCGCTGGATGTCAATCCGGCGGCCATCCGCAGCGCGCGCCATAACGTAAAGGCGCACGGCTTTGAGGGCGTGATGGAAGTGCGCCGCTCCGACCTGTTCGAAAAAGTGGGCGACGAGCGGTTCGACGTCATCACCGCCAACCTGCCGTTCCGCGACAAGCCGGCGCCCGACGTGGTGGCGCGTTCGCAATGGGACACGGATTTCCGCACCAATACCCAGTTCTTCGAGCAGGCCGCGCGCTACCTGAAGCCGGGCGGCCGCATCTACTTCGCGCATTCGAACTTCGGCGCGGTGGAAGAAGTGCGGCGCCTGGCCAAGCAGGCCGGTTTCAGCATCCGCCTGATGGCGCGCAGCGCGGCCGAGCGCGAGCAGGAGCGCCAGTTCTTCGCCTTCCTGATCAAACCGGCGGCGAGGCATGGACGGGCTGATTGACACCATCCGCCAACTGCGGGCAGTGCCGCACGCGCCCTGGCGTGCACAGGTCAGGCGCGTGGCAGTCATCCTGACCAGTTCACGTTCGGGATCGACCTTGTTCAAGGCGGTATTGGCGCGCCATCCCGGCATTGCCAGCCTCGATGGCGAGGCCGAGCCCTTCCTGGCCTTGAGCGGCGACGGTTTCGGCTACGATCCCGATTGCGGCAGCGACGCCATCGTCCGCCTGCGCAACCCGGATGTGCTGGCCGACGAAATCTTCGACAGCCTGACCGTGCCGGAAGGCGGCATCGCGCCCTTGCCGGAATTGAAGGCCCGCTGGCGCAAGCGCCTGCTGCTCCAGTTTCCCGCGCTGTTCGCGCAACCGGCAGCCTTTTCGCAGATGGAGCGTGCGCTGGACGAGGCACTGTTGTTCAGCCAGGCCGACGATGCGCCAAGCGAGGAAGATTTGCAGCATGCTGTGCTGGGCGCGGTGTTCTGGCGCGAGCCGTGGCGCCGCGATTATTACGACGGCAGCCATGGGCCGGGGGAACGGCGGCCGTTCAGCGAAGCCGCCAAGATCGAGGAGCCGCCCTTTGTGTCGCCGGCCATGCATGCCAGGCATTTCACCGAAGACGATGCGGCCAGCAAGGTCCTGCTGTTCAAGACGCCATCAGACGCTTATCGCTACGGCTTCTATGAACAGCTGTTCCCGCATGCGCAAGTGCGCTACCTGCACCTGGTGCGCAGCGTGGCGGCCTGCGTGAACGGCTTGATCGACGGCTGGCTGTCCCCGGTCGGTTTCCATGCCCACGATATGCAGAAGCATGGCGTGACGCTCGCCATCGGCGGCTATTCGGAGCAGTGCGTGGGCGGCCAGCGCTGGTGGAAGTTCGACCTGCCGCCGAACTGGCGCAGCTTTGTCAATGCGCCGCTGGAGGAAGTGTGCCTGAACCAGTGGCTGTCCTGCCACCGCCATATTCTCGATAGCGGGGTGGCCGCGCTGCCCATACGCTTCGAATCCTTCCTGGCCGATCCGGCGGAAGTGCTGGACCGCACCTGCGAATGGCTTGGCCTGCCGCCGATGCCGCAACCGCCCGAGCTGCCGGTGACGATGGCTACCGAAACGCCCGCGCCGGGCCGCTGGCGCAAGCGCAGCAGCCAGTTGCTGCCGCTGGCGCGGCGGGCGGAGGTGGCCGACATGATGCACGCGCTGGGTTATGGCGCGGCGCCGGAGCAGTGGCAATGATCCGCCGCTTCCTGGTCCCCTACCTGATGGGCAAGCGGCGCGATGGCCTGCAGCGCGTGCAGTTGCTCGACTCCCATCCCTGGCTCGTGTTGCAGTCGCCGCAATCGACTGCCACAGAACTGATCGACAAGGATGAACAGATGCGCAGCATGGGCCGCGTATATGCCGTGCTGGCCGAGCACGTGGCGGCCGCTGTTGCCGAGGGCGAGCTGCCGGTGAGTATTTCCGGCGATTGCGTATCGACCATGGGCGTGATGGCAGGCTTGCAGCGCGCCGGCCGCGAACCGCAACGCATGCTATGGCTGGACGCGCACGGCGACTTCCACACCTGGGCCACCACGCATACCCAATACCTGGGCGGCATGCCGCTGGCCATGCTGGTCGGCCGCCAGGACCGGCGCCAGAACCGGCGCGACAGCATCACGGCGCTGCGCGAGGTAATCGGCATGCGGCCCTATCCGGAAGAGCTGGTGCTGCTGTCCGATGCGCGCGACCTTGATCCCGGCGAAGACGTGGCATTGGAGCGCTCGGCGATCGTGCGCTGCACGCTGGACCAGGTGTTGGGCAACCTGTCGACGCACGAAACGCTCTACGTACATTTCGATACGGACGTCCTGGACGAAGCCCAGCGCATGCCGGCACTCAAGTACCATGTGCCGGCAGGCCCGCGGGTGGAGGAGATGGCGGAGCTGTTCCGCTGCCTGCGCGATTATCCCTTGGTGGCAGTGTCCGTATCGGCCTGGCATTCCGAGCTGGATGCAGGCGACCAGGCCGCCCGCATCTGCCTCGAATTGCTGGACGAGCTGCTGCCCGGCGCGCGCAGCACCCCGCGCGAGCGCAATTCGGCCAGCACCTGCTCAACGCAGTCGGCCAGGCTGGCACGCGCGGTATCGAGCGACAGCTCGGGCGCCAGTGGTTCTTCATAGGGCGCCGACACGCCAGTGAACTGCTGCACGTGGCCGGCGCGCGCGCGGCGATACAGGCCTTTGACGTCGCGCTGCTCGCAGACTTCCAGCGGGCATTTGCACCAGGCCTCGATGAAGTCGCCCTCGGCCTGCATGGCGCGCACCCTGGCACGGTCGGCACGCAGCGGGGAAATGAAGGCTGCCAACACGATGATGCCTGCGTCGGCGAACAGTCGGGCGGTTTCGCCGGCACGGCGCAGGTTCTCGCTGCGGTCTTCGGGAGAAAAGCCAAGGCCGGCGCACAAGCCCTGGCGCAGGCTGTCGCCGTCCAGCAGCACGACCTGGCAGCCCGCATGGAACAGGTGCCGCTCGACGGCGCAGGCCAGCGTTGTCTTGCCGGCGCCGGAGAGGCCGGTGAACCAGACCACCGCGCCGCGATGGCCGTGCATTTCCTCGCGCTCGCGGCGCGAAACGTGGGAGGAGTTCATGATGCGACTATATACGCGATGCAGGAGGGCGGCATGCGCACGGTATTGATCGTAGGCGCTGGTTTTTCAGGTGTAGCGTGCGCGATACAGATGCTGCGCCTGGCAGGCCGGCAGCCCTTGCGCGTGCTGCTGCTGAATCGCAGCGGGCGCCTGGCGCGCGGCATGGCCTATGGGACGCAAAGCCCGCAGCACGTGCTCAACGTGGTGGCGGCCAATATGAGCGTGCTGCCCGACGACCCGGACCACTTCGTGCACTATGCGGGCATGCGCGACAGCCGCGTGACCGGCAGCTCCTTTGTTGCCCGCAGCGTGTATGGCGATTATCTCGAATGGGCGCTGCGGCAGGCGCAAGAGCGGGCGCCGCGCCACGCGACCCTTGATTGCATCAGCGGTAGCGTATGCAGCTTGCAGGCGAAGAGCGGCGGCTTGACGGCCATGCTGGCAGATGGCCGCTGCATTGAGGCGGACCAGGTGGTGCTGGCACTCGGACATCTCCCCGCGCCGCCGCCCGAGCTGGCGCAGGGCGCGTGGCCGGACACGGCGCGCTACATTGCCGACCCATGGCGCGCAGACTTGCTGGCCACAGTTGGCGCCCACGATCCGGTGCTGTTGCTGGGTACGGGCCTGACGGCGGTCGATATTGCGCTGCAGCTGTTGCGCCGCAATCCGTCCCAGCGCGTGCATGCACTGTCGCGCCATGGGCTGCTGCCGCAGCCTTACAAGCTGCCGGCTGGACACCTGGCGGGCAGCACCCTGCTGCAGGATGAGGCGCCGACAGTTCGCGCGGCCCTGCATGCATTCATGCAGAAAGTGGAGCGGCTGGAAGCGGTGGGCCTGGACTGGCATGATGCGCTGGCCGCGCTGCGCAATAAGACCGCGGGCATCTGGCAAGCCTGGCCCGCATCCGAAAGGCGCCGCTTCCTGCGCCACGTACGGCCTTATTGGGAAGTGCATCGGCACCAGCTGCCGCCAACGGTACAACAAGAATTGTCGGCCGCGATGGAACGTGGCGCACTGAGCGTAAGTGCCGGGCGCGTGCTGGGTGTTCGCGACGAGGCGGAACTGGCGGTGCTGGCCGTACAGCCGCGCGGCAGCGGCGCCCCGATTGAGCTGCGCGCCGGCCGCATCATCAATTGCACCGGCAGTTGCGCCAGCCCGCGCCGTGCTGCGCTGCCGCTGGTGCAGCAACTACTGGCCGATGGCCTGATGCGGGCCGACGCGCTCGGGCTCGGCGTAGACACCGGCCCTGATTGCGCCGTGCTGGGCGCCAACGGCCAGGCGACACCAGGCCTGTACTACATCGGCCCCTGGCTCAAGGCCGGCTTCTGGGAGGCGACAGCCGTGCCGGAACTGCGCCGGTTCGCCGTCACAATCGCGCACGCCTGCACGTCAAAATGAAAGTCGGGGTCAGCTCCGGCAATCTGCCACTTTTTTCGCCATGCGAAAAAAGTGGCAGATTGCCGGAGCTGACCCCGACTTTTATCAGTGAAGCAGCGCGGAAGTAAGGGATTTCACTTCTTCCGCCGATTCTTCCATGATGGTGGCCAGCGTGCCGTCGCCGACGGCGAAGTCGATGGTGCTGGCGGCGGTCACCGAGGTGCCGCCCGGACGGGCATGCAGCGGCGAGGCGATCGGGGACAGGTCGTTGGCCAGCAGCAGCGTGTCGCCCAGGTTCTCGGGCGGCAGCGCGCGCATGCCTTCCCACATGGCCTCCACGGCCTTCATCACGTTCTCGGGAATCATCAGCTTTTGCAGCACGCCGCGGCCGATCTGCACCTCGCCGAAGGTGGTCCATTCTTCCGGATCCCCCTCCATGACTTCCGGATAGGCTTCGGCCTGCGACAGCATGTAGAAGCCGCCCACTTCGTGCACGATGCCGGCGAACATGGCGGTGTCGGGGTCGACGTGGGACACGCGCCGCGCGATCACCTGGGCCAGCGCCGCCACGTGTGCGGTGTGCTCCCACAACTGGTTGGCCTTGGCCTTGAGCAGGGGATTGCGGATCTTGGTGCCGAGCTGGCGCACGATCACCGAGGTCACCAGCGATTGCAGGGTGCGCACGCCAAGGCGCTGCACCGCTGTCTTCACGCTGGAAATCTCCATGCCGGAACGGTTATAGGCCACCGAGTTGGCAATTGCCACCGTGCGCGCTGCCAGCAGCGGGTCGGCCTGCACCAGCTTGGCTGCCAGGTCGATGTGGCAATTGTCGTCGTTCAGCGCGCGCTGCAGCTTGATCGACGCGTCGATATTGGTGGGGAAAGTAAGCTCACCGCGGCCGGCTTGGGCTGCAATTGCTTTGAAGGCTTCCAGTCTGTCCATGCGAAAATTATAAGCAGAATTTGCCCTGCGGAACTAGGACAGGGTGGTTATTTTGATGAAAAAACTGGCGATGTGCCCAGCTTAGCCTTCGCCGAAGATGGCGTCGCACCCTTCCACGGTGCCTTCGACATCCCCGAGTTCGTCGACCAGTTCCAGGTCTTCGAGTTCTTCCACCGCATTGGTGAAGCTGTTGTGCTTGGTGGCGCCGATCAGGCGGTAGATCTCGCCGTCTTCATTGCGGATGCCAATCAGCAGTTTTTCCTTGCGCACCAGTTCGGCGCTGGTGTTTTCCAGCAGCAGGTTGCCGGTGATCTGTTTGTCGAATTTGGCCGGCTTGATGCCGTCCAGCAGGGTAGTCTTTAACATTCTTCTGGTTCTTTATAGTGGTGTACCGGCACTGATCGTGGCCTTCAGCCCGGCCAGGGTGCGTTCCAGGGCTTCATAATCGGCGTCGCTATAGTCGGAAAACAGCTGCACGCCTTTAGCGACAATAACAGGAAACACCTCGGCAAACAGCTGTTCGCCAGCCGGCGTCAGGCGGACGAAGAAGGAGCGCTTGTCGTCGGCATTGCGTTCCCGTTCCACCAGGCCCTTCTGCTCCAGGCGTTCGATGACGCCGGTCAGGGTGCCTTTGGTGATCAGGGTGCGTTCGCCCAGCTCCTTGTAGCTCATGCCCGGGGTGTTGCCCAGTGTGGCAATGATATCGAATTGTGCGTGGGTGAGGCCAAGCTGGCGAACATGTTCGCCGGACCATCTCTCAAATCCCTGCATGCATTCGGCCAGCAGCCGGATGCTCTTCAAATATCGTTCGCCCATGACATCGGATTATAGCGCCCGCCAGCCCCGGCCTCCATCGGTTACTATATGCAAACTTATAACAAGATGGTGTTTTGCCCATGCCCCTACACGCACGCGGTATCCTTGCCCTGCTGGTGGTGACCATAGTCTGGGGCACCACCTTCCCGGCCATGAAGGATATGACCGACACCTTGTCGGCCAACTGGATCGTGGTGTCGCGCTTCGCGATTGCCGGTGTGCTGTTATCCCCCTTCCTGCTGCGCGCCAGCTGGCGCGACCTGCACTACGGTTTCCTGGCCGGGGTGCTGTTGTTCTTCTGTTACCTGACCCAGGTCGAAGGCCTGAGCCTGACCTCCTCCAACCGCAACGCCTTCATCTGTGGCCTGAATGTGCTGGTCGTGCCGCTGCTGGGCATCGCCATGGGCAAGTGGCCGGACAAGCGCATCGTGCTGGCCCTGATCCTGGCCGTGGGCGGCCTGTTCGCCCTGTGCTGGGAGGGCAGCTTCACCTGGAGCCGCGGCGATTCGCTGGCGCTGGCGGCGGCCTTCCTGTTCGGGCTTTATATCAAGGTGATGGAGCAGTTCTCGCGCAAGGTGGACCGCCTGATGACGCTGACCGTGGCCCAGATCTGGACCGTGGCCCTGTTTGCCGGCCTGTGGATCCTGCTGCGCGAAGTGCCGCGCGGGGTGATCGACGTGCCGCATGATGCCAAGGATTACTACAACTACATCTGGACCGGCCTGGTGGCCTTCAAGTGGAACCTGATTTACCTGGGCGTGATCGCCACGGCGGCCATTATTTCCCTGCAGACTTGGGGCCAGAGTCATGCCAGTGCCAACGAGGCGGCCGTGATCTATGCCTTCGAACCGGCCAGCGCGGCCATCTTCGGCTATTTCTGGCTGGGCGAGACCATGGGCCCAATGCAGCTGCTGGGCGCGGTACTGTTGATCTCCGGTATGATTGTCAGCCAATGGAACACCCCTGAGCGCCCGGCGTCGGCGCTCGTCCCTGAATAGAAGATGTCATTTGCTCAACTTAGTCGCCTGACCCGGGAGCAGCCGCTGCGCGTGCTGCTGGTGAATGCGGGCGAGCCGGACAGCCTGGCCTGGTCCGGATTGGTGCAGCCCCTGCGGCTGGCGCAGCGCCTCCTGAATGGCAGTTTCCTGCTCGACGTCATGACGCCGTCGCAGGCGGCCGCCATCGCGGGCGACTGGCAACTGGCCCTGCTCGTTGCGGACGAGGGTTCGGCGCGCCCGGCCGACGCCGAACTGCGGGCGGTGATCGAACGCTGCCGCGAGGCGGAATACTGGGGCGGGGTAGGGGCCGGGGTGCTGTGGCTGGCGCAGACCGGCGCGGCCGGCGGCGCCCGCATTGCCCTGCCGTGGGCGCTATATGCGGAAACCGAGGATGTCACCGAGCGCGCCATCCTGACACCGAATCTGTTCGAAATCGATGGACGGCTGATTTCCTGCTGCGGCGGTGCGGCTGCGCTCGATTTTTCCCTGACGCTGATCGAGGCGCTGTTTGGCGCCAATGTGCAGGCCGAAATCAAGGAAGCACTGTGCATCGACCGCGTGCGCTCGTCGGAGGAGCGGCAGCGGGTGGCCTTGCAGGCGCGCTTCGGGGCGCTGCAGCCCAAGCTGTCGGAGGCGGTGACCCTGATGGAAGCGAATATCGAGGAGCCGCTGTCGACCGACGACATTGCCGGCCTGGTGGGCTTGTCGCGGCGGCAGCTGGAGCGCCTCTTCAAGCAGTACCTGGGGGCTTTGCCTTCGCGCTATTACCTGGAGCTGCGCCTGCAACGGGCGCGGCAATTACTTTTAGAAACAAACCATTCCATAGTGCAGGTTGGGCTGATGTGCGGGTTCTCGTCGGGATCGCACTTTTCTACCGCGTTTGGCACCTTGTTTGGCAATACCCCGCGTGAAGAGCGGCAGCGTAAACTCAACAGGTAAACCTGGGTCAGACCAAAGGGGCTGACCCTGTCTATGCAACTTGCACGGCTGAACAGCACCTGCGGCTGGCGAGCAGGCGGGTCAGACCCTTGGGTCTGACCCAGATTTACCGGTTTGGACTTTTTTGAAAATCCTTGTCGCAGATTCAAAAGAGTTTTAGCATCCCCGCTTTTACAATGCAGTACACCTTACCATTGATGGGGATTTGCCATGAACGCCAAGCTTGACTCGACTGTTACCACCCGCCCTGTAACCCGCGCCACTTTCGACGAGGTGATCGTCCCGACCTACGCACCTGCCCAGATGGTGCCAGTGCGAGCAGCGGGCCTGGACCTGTGGGATCAGAACGGCAAGCATTACCTCGACTTCACCTCCGGCATTGCCGTGGCCTCGCTGGGCCACTGCAACCCGATCCTGGTGGAGGCGCTGACCAGGCAAGCCAACACCCTGTGGCACCTGGGCAATGGCTACACCAACGAGCCGGTGCTGCGCCTGGCCCTGGCCCTGACCGAAGCCACCTTCGCCGACCGCGCCTTCTTCTGCAACTCCGGCGCAGAAGCCAACGAAGCAGCCCTGAAACTGGCCCGTAAAGTCGCGCACGCCAAGTTCGGCGACAAGAAGCCGCGCATCGTGTCCTGCCTGAACTCCTTCCACGGCCGAACCCTGTTCACCGTCTCCGTCGGTGGCCAGGCCAAGTACACCGAAGGTTTCGAGCCGCTGCCGCCATCGATCGACCACATCCCTTACAACGATATCGAAGCTGCCCGCGCCGCCATCGGCGACGACGTGTGCGCCGTGATCGTTGAGCCGGTGCAGGGCGAAGGCGGCGTGATGCCGGGCAATCCTGAATACCTGAAAGAACTGCGCGCACTGTGCGACAAGCACAACGCCGTACTGATCTTCGACGAAGTGCAGTGCGGCATGGGTCGTACCGGTTCCCTGTTCGCCTACCAGGGCTACGGCGTGACCCCGGACATCCTGACCTCGGCCAAGGCGCTCGGCAACGGCTACCCGATCGGCGCCATGCTGACCACCGACGAACTGGCCAAGCACCTGGCAGTAGGCACCCACGGCACCACCTACGGCGGCAACCCGCTGGCAGCCACCGTGGCGCTGACCGTGCTGGAAACCATCAACCAGCCGGCCTTCCTGGCGCGCGTGAAAGAAGCGTCCGAGAAGCTGATCGGCAAGCTGGAAGGCCTGGTACGCGATTTCCCTGGCGTGTTCTCCGCCGTGCGCGGCGCCGGCCTGCTGCTGGGCCTGGTTGTGGCCGAGCCGTTCAAGGGCCGTTCCAAGGATATCCAGCGCGCTGCCGAAGCACAGGGCCTGATGATCCTGATCGCTGGTACCGACGTGGTGCGCCTGGCGCCTGCGCTGATCGTGTCCGATGCGCAGATCGATGAGGCGGACCGCCTGATTCGCCTGGCTGTGGCTGAACTGACCAAGGCTGCCTAAAACCGGTAACCCGGTGCCTGACCCGCAGGGTCAGGCACCCAAGTGTCAGACCCTGTGGGTCTGACACTGGTTTACCGGTTCCTGTTTTAGAGAAGAATAAAGAGGAGCACCCCATGTACGTAGTCCGTCCGGTAGAAACCGCCGACATCGCCGCCCTTGAATCACTGGCCGCGGTCAGCATGCCGGGTGTCCATACCCTGCCGAAAACGCGCGAAAAGATCGAGCAGGCAGTCGAGCGTTCCATCGCCTCCTTCTCCGCCCACGTCGACATCCCGAGCGAAGAATCCTATATGTTCGTGATGGAGTCGCTGGCCGACAAGAAGATCGTCGGCACCGCCGCCATCCACGCCTCCGCAGGCTCGAACGGCACCTACTTCTCCTTCCGCAACGACGTCATCCAGCAAGTCTCGCGTGACCTGAACATCAGCCACAGCGTGCACGCGCTGACGCTGTGCTCCGAGCTGACCGCCTACTCGCAACTGTCGGGCTTCTACGTCGACGCCAGCGTGGCGCAACGTCCGGAAGCGGCCCTGCTGTCGCGTTCGCGCCTGCTGTACGCCGTGCAGGCGCCGCACCGCTTCGGCGACCGCTTCTTCGTGCCGCTGGCCGGCCTGACCGATGAGAACGGCGGCTCGCCGTTCTGGGATGCGCTGGGCCGCAAGTTCTTCAAGATGGACTTCCTGGACGCCGAGCGCGTGATCGGTGGCGCCCGTAACCGTACCCTGATCGTCGAGCTGATGCCGCACTACCCAGTGTACGTGCCGCTGCTGCCGGGCGATGCGCAGGCCGTGATGGGCCAGATCCACCCGAGCGGCGAACTGGCGTTCAACCTGCTGACCTCCGAAGGCTTCGAAGCCGACGAGTACATCGACATCTTCGACGGCGGCCCGATCCTGCAGGCGCACAAGCATACGTTGCGCACCTTCACTTCATCGCTGCCGCGCCGCGTGGCCAGCGCCGAAGGCACGCAAGCCAGCGATGCGGTGGCGACGTATGCCGTCTCCACTGGCCCTGACCAGCGTTTCCGCGCGGTGACCATCAACTGCGCTCCGCTGGAAAATACCGATACCGTCTGCCTGTCCAAAAACGCCCAGGACATCCTGCGTGTGGAAGAAGGCGACACCGTGACCTGCGTCCGCATTTAAGAACGAGAATACCTATGCTAGTTGTACGCGCCATTAAAGCGAGTGACCTGGACGGATTGTTCAACCTGGCCAGCCAGGTTGGCACCGGCATGACCACGCTCAAGCCGGACATGAAGATGATGGGCGACCGCGTCGCCGTGGCGGTGGCGTCCTTCGCCGAAACCATCCCGCCGGAAGAACGCGACTACATGTTCGTGATGGAAGACACCGACACCGGCCGCCTGGCTGGCGTGTGCGCCATCAAGGGCGCGGTCGGCCTGACCGAGCCTTTCTACAACTACCGCATCGGCACCCTGGTGCACTCCAGCCGCGAGCTGGGTGTGTTCACCCGCATGGACACGCTGTACCTGTCGAACGACCTGACCGGCTGCTCCGAGCTGTGCTCCCTGTTCCTGCACCCGGACTACCGGCAGGGCAATAACGGCAAGCTGCTGTCCAAGTCGCGTTTCCTGTTCATCGCCCAGTTCCCGCACCTGTTCGAGCAAAAGATCATCGCCGAGATGCGCGGCTACCAGGCGGAAGACGGCAGCTCGCCGTTCTACGAGGGCTTGGGCCGCCACTTCTTCAAGATGGACTTCCACCACGTGGACGACCTGACCGCGCTGGGCAAGAAGTCCTTCATCGCCGAACTGATGCCGCGCCAGCCGCTGTACGTCGACTACCTGCCGGTCGATGCGCGCGAAGCGATCGGCAAGGTGCACCAGGCCACCGCGCCCGCACGGCGCCTGCTGGAGCAGGAAGGCCTGCACTACGAAGGCTATGTCGATATCTTCGACGCCGGCCCTGTGCTGCAAGCCCGCGTTTCCGAACTGCGCGCCATGCGCGACAGCGAGCTGGCATCCGTCACGCGCGACACCGATACCGCGCATGCCTGCGCCTTGCACACCACCGAACCCTACCTGGTGTCGAACACCGTCATGCAGGACTTCCGCATGATCCTGACCGACGCCAACCCATCGGACGGCAGCATTGACCTGTCGTCGGAAGAACAAGCACTGCTGCATTGCCATGCCGGCGATACCGTGCGCACCCTGTCTCTCAACGTGAGGAAGAACCAGAATGTCTGAACTGAGCAATTTCATCAATGGCGAATGGAAGGCTGGCCACGGCGAGACCATCGTGACCACCAACCCGGCCACCGGCAAGAATATCTACTCGTCGCAGGAGTCCACCGCTGACGACGTGGCGGAAGCCGCGCGTGCGGCGCGCGCCGCCTTTGAGGCCTGGGCCTATCGCCCGCTCGAGGAGCGTATCGCCATCGTCACCAGGTTCCGCGACCTGCTGAAGGAAAACGCGGAAGACCTGGCGCAGACTATTTCCGAAGAAGTTGGCAAGCCGCTGTGGGAAGCGCGCACCGAAGTGACTACCATGGCCAACAAGGTGGACATCTCGATCACCGCCTACGGCAACCGCACTGGCGAAAGCCGCAACAAGGTCGCCGATGGCGAGGCCGTGCTGCGCCACCGTCCGCACGGCGTGTTCGGCGTGTTCGGTCCTTACAACTTCCCGGGCCACCTGCCGAACGGCCACATCGTGCCTGCGCTGATCGCCGGTAACACCGTGGTGTTCAAGCCAAGCGAGTACGCTCCGCGCACCGCCATCAAGACCGTGGCCCTGTGGGAAAAGGCTGGCGTGCCCGCCGGCGTGATCAACCTGGTCAATGGTGGCCGCGAAACCGGCATCGCGCTGGGCCAGAATCAGGAAATCGATGGCGTGCTGTTCACCGGTTCCAGCCAGACTGGCGCGGCGCTGCACAAGCAATTCGGCGGCCAGCCGGGCAAGCTGCTGGCGCTGGAGATGGGCGGTAACAATCCACTGATCGTCTGGAACCCGACCGACGTCGACGCCGCTGTGTTCATGGCGATTTCGTCCTCCTTCATCTCGGCCGGCCAGCGCTGCACCTGCGCACGCCGCGTGATCGTGCAGAAGGGCGAGCAGGGCGATGCCTTCGTCAAGCGCTTCGTGGAAGTGGCGTCCAAGCTGGGCGTAGGCGCTCCGGCAGCCGAACCGGCGCCGTTCATGGGCCCAGTGGTCTCCGCTGCCGTGGCCGAGAAGCTGGTGCAGGCGCAGGCCGACATGGTCGCCAAGGGCGGCAAGCTGCTGCTGGAAATGCGCCAGCTGGAGCCGGGCACCGGCTTCGTCTCCGCCGGCATCGTGGACACCACCGATGCCAAAGGCATTCCTGATGAAGAATGGTTCGGCCCACTGGCCCAGATTATCCGCGTCGACGATTTCGACGCTGCGATCAGTGCCGCCAACAACACCGGGTACGGCCTGGCCGCCGGCCTGATCTCGACCGATGAAGCGCTGTGGCAGAAATTCCAGTTGCGCGCCCGCGCAGGCATCGTGAACTGGAACCGTCCGACTACCGGCGCGGCCAGCTCGGCGCCGTTCGGCGGCGTCGGCAAGTCCGGCAACCACCGCCCCAGCGCATACTATGCGGCGGACTACTGCGCCTACCCGGTCGCTTCGATCGAGAACAATGCCCTTGAAATGCCTGCCAAGCTGTCGCCAGGCATGAACTTCTGAGGATGGCCATGCCTACTGCACGCGAATACAACTTCGACGGCCTGGTTGGACCGTCGCACAACTACGCCGGCCTGTCGTTCGGCAACGTAGCCTCGTTCAACAACGTCAAGAGCGCTTCCAATCCGAAGCAGGCGGCCTTGCAAGGCCTGGCCAAGATGCGCGAGCTGGCCAAGCGCGGTTTCGCGCAGGCGCTGCTGCCGCCGCAGGACCGCCCGAACTTCCGGCTGCTGCGCAGCCTGGGCTACAGCGGCACCGACGCCGAAGTGATCGCCCAGGCGTACAACGATTCGCCGGTGGTGCTGGCCTGCGCCTATTCGGCTTCGCCGATGTGGACCGCCAATGCGGCCACCGTCAGCCCTTCGGCCGATACCAAAGATGGCCGCGTGCACTTCACCGCTGCGAACCTGAACAACAAGCTGCACCGCGCCTTCGAGCACGTGCAGTCGGCGCGTGCACTGCGCGCCATCTTCAAGGACGAGCGTTTCTTCGCCGTGCACGATGCGCTGCCTGGCACCCCGGCCTTCGGCGATGAAGGTGCCGCCAACCATACCCGCCTGTGCGACCAGCACGGCAACCCTGCCGTGGAGCTGTTTGTGTACGGCCGCGTGGAGTTCGACCCAAGCGCGCCAGCGCCGAAGAAATTCCCTGCCCGCCATACGCTGGAAGCTTCGCAAGCGGTGGCGCGCCTGCATGGCCTGGATCCGGCGCGCTGCGTATTCGTGCAGCAGAACCCGGACGTGATCGACCAGGGCGTGTTCCACAACGACGTGATCGCGGTGGGCAATGGCAATGTGCTGTTCTATCACGAGCAGGCTTTCGCCGACGAGCAAGCTGCGCTGGCTGCGATCCGTTCCGCCATGCGGGGCGTGGGCGCGGAACTGGTGGCAATCCGCGTGCCGACCGCGGAAGTATCAGTGGCCGATGCGGTGGCATCGTACCTGTTCAACACCCAGTTGCTGTCCAAGCCGGATGGCAAGATGGCGCTGGTGACGCCGCACGAGTGCCAGGAGATTCCGGCGGTTGCCGCTTTCCTGGAAAAGCTGGTTGCTTCCGGCGGCCCGGTCGATGAACTGATCCACTTCGACCTGCGCCAGTCGATGCGCAACGGCGGCGGGCCGGCTTGCCTGCGCCTGCGCGTGGCGCTGACGGACGCAGAAGCGGCCGCCATGCACCAGGGCGTGGTGATGACCGAAACGCTGTACCATAGCCTGGTTGCGTGGGTCGAGAAGCATTACCGCGACCACCTGGAACCAAAAGATTTAGCAGATCCGCAATTGGCTGTTGAAGTGCATACCGCATTGAAAGAGCTGGAACAGATCCTGGGCTTACCCGGCCTTTACGATCTGAAATAAAACCGGTAAACCGGTGTCTGACCCGCAGGGTCAGACACCCTCAGTTGGCCGTTGAGCAGACAGTGTCAGACCCGGCGGGTCTGACACTGGTTTACCGGTTTGGAAAAGAAGATACCTACAACGTATTTGGAGAAGCAAATGAAACAAATGCCACAAGAGTTGCGCAAGCAAACGCTCGAACTGGTCAAAGCCAGCGGCCCGATCGCGCAACTGATCGAGGCCTGGCTCGGCTCCCTGGACGATGAAGACCTGGCCGACCTGTCCCCCGGCAGCCTGGCCCCGGTCCTTGTGGAAGGTTTCACCCAACTGGCAAAGCGCACCGGCACCGGCTGCCAGATCGCCAAGCTCCAATACGAAGAAGCCCGCGGCGGCCACGCCACCGCCCTGCTGATCGTCAACGACGACATGCCATACCTGGTCGACTCCATCGTGATCGCCATGCGCAAGCTGCGGGTCGGCTCCAACGGCGTGCTGAACGCCGTGCTGCCGGTGCGCCGCAGCGCCGATGGCGCAGTGGAAGCAGTCGGCCAGCAAGGCGACAAGCTCGAATCCATGGTCCTGTGCCTGCTGTCCGAAAAACTGGAAGACGGCGCACTGAAAGAACTGACCGACCGCATTGAAATGGTGGCGCGCGACGCCGCCGTCGTGAAACGCGACCTGGCTGCGATGAAGGAGCGCTTCACCGCCGTCGCCACCGAATCCGCCGGCCACGGCGAAGAAGGCCAGGAAGTAGCGGCCTTCCTGCAGTGGGCCAGAGACGAAGGCTTCGAAGTGCACGGTTACGCCTACTACCAGGTAAAGCCTGGCGTACGCGAACTGGAACGCGACATTCCTAGCCGCATCGGCGTGCTGCAGGACACCTCCCACCCGATCTACGGCACCTGCCTGGCCAATATCCCGGGCGACTTCGACACCCTGTCCAAGCGCGCGCACACCCTGTCGATCGTCAAGGCCGACGTCGGCGGCACGCTGCACCGCGACCAGTCGCTGGACTTCATCGGCGTGCGCCACACCGACGGCAAGGGTGCCATCCTGGGCGAGCATTGCTTCGTCGGCCTGTTCACCCGCGCCGCCAACCTGACCCCGCTGGCCCGCCTGCCGTTTGCACGCGGCCGCATCGCGCAAGTGCTGAAGATCGCCGGCGTGCGCGAAACCGGCTTCCGCGCCGAGAAATTCATCGAAATCCTGGAATCGCTGCCGCGCACCGAAGCGC